>NZ_JBSGIV010000042.1:0-61863 GCF_053605225.1 Micromonospora sp. NPDC003944 | reverse complement strand
CCAGCGGCACCCCGTCGGCGATGGCCCGGTGCGCGGCGGTGAGGTGGTCGCGCAGGAAACTGATGCGACCGCTGTCCTGGACGGTGTCGTCCGCGGACCGGCGGCGACCTCTTCCGCCGTCCAGTAGCCGGAGTCGATCAGCGTCGCCTTGATGTCGTCCTTGTAGACGGTCGCGATCGGCAGCAGGTACGACGGGACGACCTTGACGCCGTTGTCGTACGTCTTGGTGTCGTTGGCCTGCGGCTGCTTCTTCTGCAGGAACGCCTCGGCCGCGTTGACGGCCTGCTCGGCGAGCAGGCGGGTGTCCTTGAAGACCGTGGAGTTCTGCACGCCGTCGTTGATCAGCTTGATCGAGGCGATCTCCGCGTCCTGGCCGGTCACCACCGGGAGCTTCTTCGCGCCCTTGCCGTAGCCGGCGTTCTGCAGGGCGGTGATGATGCCCCGGGAGATGCCGTCGTACGGCGACAGCACCCCGTCGACCTTCGAGCCGTCGTTGTAGCTGGAGGTGAGCAGGTTCTCCATCCGCTTCTGCGCGGTCTCCTGCTGCCACCGCAGGATGGCGACCTGCTCGGGGGTGGTCTGCTTGGACTTGACGACGAGCGTCCCGTCCTCGATGAACGGCTTGAGCGTGTCCATCGCACCGCCGTAGAAGTACTGGGTGTTGTTGTCGTCGAGCGAACCGGCGAAGATCTCGACGTTCAGCGGCCCCTTGGCCGTGCCCTTCGAGCCGTCCTTGTTCAGCAGGCCGAGACCGACGAGCAGCGCGGTGCCCTGGGCGACGCCGACCTTGTAGTTGTCGAAGCTGACGTAGAAGTCGACGTCCTTGCTGCCACGGATCAGCCGGTCGTAGGAGATGACCGGGATCTTCGCGGCTGCGGCGGCCTGCAGCTGGCTGTTGAGCGCCGTGCCGTCGATCGCGGCGACCACCAGGACGTCAGCACCCTGCGTGATCATCTGGTCGACCTGCTGCGACTGGGTGGGGATGTCGTCGCCGGCGTACTGGAGGTCGACCTTGTAGCCCTTCGCCTCGAGCTTGGACTTCACCGCGTTGCCGTCGGCGATCCACCGCTCCGAGGTCTGGGTCGGCATCGACACGCCGATGGTCAGGTCGCTGGGCTTCTCACCGCTCTTGTCGCCGTCGCCGCCCGCTCCCTCGCCACTGCACGCCGCCAGGCTCAGCGCCAGCGCCGCGCTGCCGAGCGCAACCAGGAATTTCCTGCGCACGGGGTTCTCCTCTCTGGACTCCCCCGCCGACTGCCGGGGCCAACTGTCATCTTTCGGGTAGTGTTAGCGCTCACATAGATTGCGTCAACACCAGATCCGAAATACCGGTGTCACGGTCTCGTAACGGAGCATCCAGGTGAGCGTAGCCATCGGGTCAATCGGCCGGAAGTGAGGATACGACGACTCTCCGAGATCGGCTGACCCCCCGCACGGTGGTGCCCGTGGACGACCGCTGTCGTCCACGGGCACCGGTGCCGGACCGAGGTGGGGGCGTCGCGACCTCGGCGGTCGGCGGATCAGTCGGCTACCGCTGCGACCACCGCTGGTTGGCCGCCCCGGTGCAGGTCCAGAGGATCACCGTGGTCCCGTTCGCCGTGCCGTTGTTGTTCACGTCCAGGCAGAGACCGGACTGCGTGCCACTGATCGTCCCGTTGGCGTTGATCGTCCACTGCTGGTTGGTACCGCCGTTGCAGTCCCAGATCTGCACCTTGGAACCGGCCGTCGCGTTCGTCGGCGCGTCCAGGCACTTCCCGAGCGCCTGAAGGGTCTGGCCGTTGCGGGTCCACCGCTGGTTGGCGGCGCCGTTGCAGTCCCAGATGACCGGCTGGGTGCCGTTTGTCGTGTTGCTGTTCGGCACGTCCAGGCAGCGGTTGGAGGCGGCGCTGGCGTACGCGCTCGACGTGGTCGGCGGCGGCGTGGTCGGCGGGGTCGTCCCGCCACCGCTGACCCGGTACACCACCGTGCCGTGCGCGGGGACGCTGGCGCTGATCGTCCCGCTGCTGGAGCTGGTGCCATTGGTCCACGCGTCGACGAGGGTGAACGACGACCCGGACTTGCCGATGGCCGCGGCGGTGGTGGAGATCGTCGTCGTCGAGCCGCCCTGGTTGAACAGGGCGACGGCGACGTCACCGTTGGCGAGTCGCTTGGCCAGCACCCGACGCGTGCCGTCGAACGACACCTGCACGCCCTGCAACCCGAGCGAGTCCTGGTTGATGGCGATCAGGTTGGCGTTCTTGAGGATTGTCTGCGTCGCGGCGTTCATGTTCCGCACGTCGTTGCCGGCGATCAGCGGCGACGCCATGATCGCCCACATCGCGAAGTGGCTGCGCATCTCCGTGTCGTTCATTCCACCCCGGCCGACCTCCATCATGTCCGGGTCGTTGAACCCACCCGGGCGCGCGTAGGAGGCCAGCGGAACGGTCACGTTGATGATGTTCTGGATGCCCATCGGGTAGCCGTTGGTCTGGCCGGTGTCCCACGCGTTGGTGATGTCCTCGGTGGTCCTCCACATGTTCGCCACGTCGCCCCAGTTGCGCTGCGGGCCGGTCTTGGCGTGGATGCTGTTCGAGTTGATGCTGTAGACGATCGGCCGACCGGTGGCGGCAAGCGCGTCGCGCATCTTGGCGAAGGTGGTCACCTGGTCGTTGATGCTGCCCTCCGGCGAGCACCAGTCGTACTTGAGGAAGTCGACACCCCAGGCGGCGAACTGGCGGGCGTCCTGCGCCTCGTGGCCCCGGCTACCGGTGGCACCGGGGTAGGAGCCGAAGTACTGCGCGCAGGTCTTGTCGACCGGCACCTGGTAGAGGCCGAACTTCAGGTTCCGGGCGTGCAGGTAGTCGCCGAGCGCCTTCATTCCGCTGGGGAACCGGGTGGGGTCGCCCTGGATGTTGCCGGAGCTGTCCCGGTTGGGGTTGAACCAGCAGTCGTCGACCACGACGTACTGGTAGCCCAGGTCCCGCATACCGCTGCTGACGATCGCGTCAGCCGTCTGCCGGATCAACGCCTCGTTGATGTTGCAGCCGAACGAGTTCCACGAATTCCAACCCATCGGAGGAGTACGTGCCACGCCGTTGTCGAGCGCCTGCGCCGTCGGGGCACGAAGGCCGACCAGGGTGCCGGCAAGCAGTATTCCGGCCGCCAGCACGCTCCCCCAGCGACGACCTCGGGTAGTGCGGTTCATCGAGCCTCCTTGTCGGTGACGCACGCCGATGACTACGATCTCTGGTCGGTGCGCCGATAGTTGGACGCCAATTTTTGTTAGCGTTAACAGAGACGCCCATCATGTTACGGCGACATTTCACGAGGTTCAATACCTCAGCGCCGCGATATCGCTCGACATCGATTGGCTACGCTCCGCAACCCATCGAAGCGCGTCTTATCGGCGCAGAGGCCAGGAATTGGCGCACGCTGGCAGTGGCGCGCACGCGCGTACACCACTCAGCGGGCGGCGGCGGGACGTGCCCGCGCCGCCCGGAGGGCCGGCACCGGCGGGCGCGGCCGTCAGCGACGAGGTGGGGCGACGCTGTCGCGCGAGACCAGGGCCGGGGCGATGGTCTGCCGCAACGCCCCGCTGGTGCCCGAGTCGATCTGGGACAGCAACATCTGCAGGCTCGCCCGCGCCACCGCGTCGAAGTCCGGTCGGACGGTGGTCAGCGGCGGAATGAAGTACGCGGCCTCCGGCACGTCGTCGAAGCCGACCACGCTGATCTCGTCCGGAACTCGCCGGCCGAACTCGTGCAACGCCCGCAGCACGCCCAGCGCGAGATGGTCGTTGGCCGTGAAGACGGCGGTGACCTCCGGCATCCGCGCCAACATCTGCCCGCAGCGGTAACCCGAGGACGCGGACCAGTCTCCAGGCATCGGTGGCGGCGGATCCAGCCCGGCGGCCAGCAGCGCCTGCCGCCAGCCGTCGATGCGACCGACGCTGTCGAACCAGTCGGTCGGACCGGAGACGTGCCAGACCGTACGGTGCCCGGCGTCGAGAAGGTGTTGCGTCGCCGCCCGGGCACCCGCGACCTGGTCGACAGTCACCAGCGGGACCGGCCGGTTCGGGTCACCGTCGACGGTGACCAGTGGGACGTCCTTGGGCAGGCGTTCAAGTGCCTCACCGGCCGACTCGACCGGGGCGATGACCACGATGCCGGCGACCCGGTGCGACAGGTGCCGCTCGACGGCCGCCGAGATGGAACGGTGGTCCAGGTTGCGGACGCTGCCGACGCTGACCGCGAAACCCTCCTCGGCCGCGGTCTGCTCCAACGCGGCCAGCAGCGACGCCGGACCGTAGAGCGTCGTGTTCTGTGCGACCACGCCGATGACCTGCGATCGGCCGGTCACCAGCGCGCGTGCCGCGCCGTTGGGGCGGTAGCCGAGCTCGGCGATCGCCGCCCGCACCCGGAGCCGGGTCTGCTCACGGACGTTGGGATGCCCGTTGAGCACCCGCGACACCGTCTGATGGGAGACACCGGCGAGACGAGCGACGTCTGTCATCGCGGGACCGTGGACGGCCATTTCACTCCCCCCGCTACATCGCCGGACCGCGGCCCGTCGACGTCGACTGGAGCGGCCCGGCCCGATCCCCCCTCGCTCAGTCACCACGCCGGTGCTGAATCCCAGGTGACCAGCGCTGGATCGCCGATAGTCTACGCCAGCAACGGCCCCGAACACGGCATGGCTGCGCGGGGACTGCGCGACGCGCCACAGCCGTCCAATGCCGGGCACCGTACGGAAGTGGTGCGCCGGCCCGCCCTCGCTCCTGGACAGAGCGTGGAACAGGCCGGCGCGGGCCCGACGCGATGGCGCCGACTCGACATGCGGGTAGGCATGCGTTGCCGACGCCACCGGTCAGACCGATCGTCGTGTGACTGGTCTCACGGGGTTGTCAGGTCGAACCGCCGCACGGTGACCGCGCCACCGAGCGACTGTGTCGCGTGGTTGAAGATGGCGAACCGGTAGCCCATGAAGAACTGCCAGTTGTTCGCAAGCGTCAGGGCGTTGCCGAACGAGGTGAAGTTGACACCGTCGGTGCTGTACGAGAAGCGGGCCTGCCGGTTGGAGCCGGGTCTGATGTCGGCGTTGGCGCGCAACCAGATCCGGCCACCGGAGACGGCGGTGCTCGCCACTTCGCTACCGGTGCTCGTGGTGTTCCAACTGCCGTCCATCGTCAGGCCGTTCTGCATGACCAGCCGGGTGGATCCGTTGTCCCGTCTGATTCCGATCCAGGCGGACGAGTTGCGCAGCACGGCCAGGCCGGTGCGATCACCGTCGCGCATGGTGGAGTAGTCCAACTCGATGGTGGCTGTCGAGCTGGGGCCCTGGATGCGGTGTGTCAGCGTGTTGCGCGCCTTGTACAGGTCGCCGGTGACGGTGGCGGTCTGCAGGTTCAGCCCGTTGTTGACCGACCACTTGCTGTTGTCGGGGTTGTGGTTCCACTCCCACTGCGGGCCGAGCGTGGTGCCGGCGAACGTGTCGGTGCCGGTGAGCGGCTTGACCGCCCGGGGCGGGGCGGGCAGGTTCGGCTTCGGGTACGTGCTGCCCCACGCGCCGTTGACCGTCTGCAGCACGGGCCACCCGTCGCCGGTCCAGGTGATCGGCGCCAGGGCCGGCATCCGACCACCGGGGTACGCGTCGACGAAGGACATGTAGTACCAATCGCCGTTCTGGGTCTGCACCAGCCCACCCTGGTGCGGCACGCCACCACCGGAGATCGGACCGGGCAGGTTGAGCAGCACCTGACGCTGCTCGTACGGGCCGAACGGGCCGTTCGTCGACTTCAGCACGTACTGGCCGTTGGCCGGGCGGGTGAGCCAGATGTAGTAGGCGCCGTTGCGCTTGTAGAAGCGGGCGCCCTCGAGCGTGCCGATGCTCGACGGCGTCTGGTAGACCTGCTGGGCCCGGACCTGGGACTTCCCGTCGGCGGAGAGCTGGGCGACGCTGATGGTGCCGTTGCCGTACGCGATGTACGGGGTGTCGTTGTCGTCGAACAGCAGGCCGGCGTCGTAGTAGCAGTTGGGGATGGTGGTGTGCTTGCTCCAGGTGCTGTCGACGGCGGACGCGGTGTAGATGTGGGTCTGCGCGAAGTCGATGCACCCGGCCCAGTAGTACGTCCGGTTGCTCGGCCGGTAGTTGAGCGTCGACGCCCAGATCCCGTCGACGTACGCGTTACCGCCGCTCATGTCGTACTTCGAGCCGAAGTCGAGCCGGGGCACGGCATGACCTGCGAACTCCCAGTTCACCAGGTCGTACGAGCGCAGGACCGGCGCGCCGGGCGAGTAGTGCATGGTGGACGACGTCAGGTAGTAGGTGTTGTCCACCCGGATGATGTCGACGTCGGCGAAGTCCTGCCAGATGGCCGGGTTCGAGAACGTGCCGTTCGACGGCGGCGGGGTCGTCGTCGGGGGCGGCGTGGTGCCACCGTCGACGCGGACGAACTGCCACTGCTGGTTCGCGCCGTTCCAGTCGTCGTACTGCACGATGTTGCCGCCGTCGGCGGTCGAGGCGCCCTGCACCTCCATCACCTTGTTGCTGTTGCGGTTGATCAACCGGACGTAGCCGCCGTCGGAGTCGGCCAACCGGAACTGCTGGTTGGTGCCGTTGGTGTCGCTCCACTGCACGATGCTGCCGCCGTTGGCGGTCGAGAAGCCCGAGACGTCGAGCACCTTGCCGGAGAGCCGCGACTTCACCCGGTAGTAGCCACCACCGGAGTCGACGAACTGCCACTGCTGCTGGTTACCGTTGTTGCGGGCCCACTGGGTGATCCGGGCACCGTCGTTCGTGGCCAGGTTGTAGACGTCCAGGGCCTTGCCGCTGTTGCGGTTGACCAACACGTACCACGCGCTCGTGTCGACAGTCGCCGCGGCGGCGGGTGACGACACCACTGCTACGGCGGCGCCACCGACCATCAACGCCGCCGCGCTTGCGGCGACGATGCGGGGCAACCACCAACGCCGTCGCGGCGACGTTGCGATCGATGGAGACCTATCTAGGGCAGACATGATCCTCCTCCAGTGACCAAGAGCCGAACGGCCTGCCCGAGAGTGGGCGTACCGCGACGCGTGGCCGGGTGCGCAGGCGTCAAGAAGTTAGCGTTAACAAGACACCGGCGAGCCCTGGCGCACGCCTGATTCGAGATCGACGAGGCGAGGCTTGCCCGGAAAGCCAAGGTGTCGTCGTCCTTAGGCATCGACTGTGAGCGATAACATGGCGTTCGTCAAGACGTAACGTGCTGGGAACATCAGCCACCGTCGAACCCGAACCGTGGCGGAAAATGTCACGCACCGACTTCCCGCAGGCATCGGCCCAGATCCCGGTGCAGACCAGCGCCGCAGCACTTGAGGAACGCCCTTCGAGCACGTTAACATCGACGGTTGCCCATCGATTTCGCGGCCGACAGCTTCAGCCCTGCACCTTCACAGGGTGGAGCGCCGGCGTGGGAACGGCCGGCTGAGTGGGCGTGTCCGAGGCCGACACGACACCCGTCCTCGTGGCACCCGGGCCGGGGCCCGCGTCGACCGGGGAGGCGCCGCCCCGCCGCAGGGGCAGCGGCACAGCCACGTCCTTCAGCGACATGGCGGGTCGCTCGACCAGATGCCAGGAGAGCGCCGCGAGGACCAGAGTGCCGGCGGACGACACCGCCAGGTACGTGACGAAGCCGTACCGCACGCCGATGAGCAGGGCGACGACCTGCTGGACCGGGAACGCGTAGATGTAGACCCCGTACGAGTAGTCCCGCTTACGGCCCACCGGGTGTAGCCACCGGGGCAGCCCGACCGCCAGGTACAGCAGCAGGAACGCCAGCAGCGGCACCCCGACGACGTAGAAGCCGCCGAACCGCGCGGTAACGGCGACCCCGACGGCGGCGAGCGCCGCCAACCAACCGGTCATCGGCAGCAGGTGCGCGTACAGCTTGGCGACCGCGCCCAGCAGGAAGGCGAAGGTCAGGTAGATGAGGAGCTGCTTCTCGAAGATCCCGACGATCGGGTACGGGCCCAGGACACCGTGCTTGGCCGGTAGGACGACGAACCCGTCACCCCGGACGAAGTCCTCGACGACGACCCCGTACACCCCGAGCAGCAGCAGCACGACGGCGCCGCGCGCCCGGGCCAGCACCGCGGTGCCCGCCAGCGCGGCGAGCAGGACGTAGCAGACCACCTCGTAACGCAGCGTCCACAACGAGCCGTTGACGGGGCCGCCGAGCTCCATGGCACGGCCGTAGGGCACGTCACGCAGCACACCGGAGATCGTCCACTGGTCCATGGCCAACAGCCAGTTCGACCGCAGGTACTGCAACGGCCCCTGCGGGTGACCCCAGAAGCCGTCGAGGGTGCCCCGCTCGTAGTAGGCGATCGCCGGGGCCACCACGAGCGCGGTCACCAGCAGGCACACCCACAGCGCCGGCAGGATTCGCAGCGCCCGGTGCCAGAGGTACCGCAGCGGGCTGAAGCGCAGAGCGCTGCTGGTGATGAGGAAGCCGGAGAGGACGAAGAAGCCGTACACCGCGAGCCTGCCGACATCGGCCTGCCGCATGGTCTCGCTGAAGCCGAGCATCGGCCGCCCCAGCGCGAGGGGCCAGCTGTGCGCGACGAGCACCGCGAACGCCAGCGCCATCCGCAACAGCCCGATGCTGTTGGCGCGAGCGTCGAACCGATCGGCAAGCACGGGCAGCCTCCGGTCGAACCGGATTCTCGGCGAATGCGCCAACGACTGCTCGCTCATGACCATCCCAGGATCTCTGCCTCGACTGCTGTCCGGCACCGCCGAGCCCGTACTTTATGCGGCCCTTCGCCGAACGGACGGTAGGCAACGCCATCGATGCGCGGCAACCTACCGACCTCGTACTCCACGAACCCCTCGGCAGCACCCGGCGAGCTGGGTCGTTCTCATCGTCGGCGGGCGGAGGGTGGACGCAGTGGTTGATCCGTCCACCCTCCGCGACCGCACGACCTATCGGCGACTCCACTGCTGGTTGGTCTGGCCGGTGCACGTCCAGAGAACGAGCTTCGTGCCATTGCCGGTGCCGACGTTGTAGGGGTCCAGACAGAGGCCGGACTGCACCCCGGTGATGGTGCCGTTGGCGTTGACGTTCCACTGCTGGTTCGTGCCGCCGTGGCAGTCGTAGATGGTGACCTGGGTACCCGGGGAGGTGCCGTAGCCCGCAGCGTCCAGGCACTTGTTGCCGTACACCGTAAGCGCCTTGCCGCTCGTGTAGGTCCACTGCTGGTTGGTGCGGCCGTGGCAGTCCCACAACTGCACCTGGGTGCCGTTGGTGGTGGAGGAGCCGGGGACGTCGACGCAGCGGCCGGAGAGGGTACCCACGATCGCGGTCGTCGTCGATCCGCCACCGCTGCCCGGGTTGCCGATGCTGCCGGGCACCGACTGCAGGGCGCTGTACCAGCGGGCAGCCATCTTGTCGTAGCCGCCGGACGTGGGGTGGACGCCGTCGATCAGGTCGGCGGTGGTGAGTGCGCTCTGCATGTCGACGAGGTGCACCCGCTTGCCGGCGTTCACCTTGCTCTGCACGATGCCGGGGATGGCCGCGTTGAAGGTGCGGGCGGCCGCCGCCTGGTTGCTGTTGGAGAGCGGGATGATCTGCGCGACGAACACCTCTGCGGTGGGGGCTGTGCTGGTGATCCGGTCGATCAGGGTGGAGAGCCGGTTGGGCGCGGTGCTCACGTTGTAGTTCTGCAGGATGTCGTTGGTCCCGATGTGCAGCAGAACGTTCTGCGGGCGCTGCGTGTTGAGCCAGCCGACGATGTTGGCGTCGATCTGGTCGATCCGCCAACCGGGATGCCCCTGGTGGTCGTGGTCACCCAGGCTGGCGGGCCCGTTGAACTGCGACCCGACGAAGTCCACCGTGTAGCGACCGTTGACCAGGCGTTGCCAGAGCCCGATGCGGTAACCGCCCGGCACCTGGGTGCCCTCGGTGATGGAGTCGCCGAGCGGCATCACCCGCACTCCGCCGTTGGACTCCGCGCTGGCCGGGCCCGTCGAGGTCAGCACCCCGGCGAGGACCACACCGAGCGCGGCGGTAGCCGCGAGCCATCTTGCCCTTGTCCGCATACGTTTCTCCCCTGAAGTGGTAGTGCTGGCCGAGGAGTCAAGCCGTCGCGACCGTCGCCACATCGGCATGACAGTGCCGTCGCAGCACCGCGACGTTTGTTAACGCTAACAGCGATTCTTGTAAATTCTTGTCGCTGGTTTGGCCCACGTCAAGCACCAGCAGCGCGGAACAGTGAGCGGCACGGACGGCGGGCGACAGCGAGGACGAGCCGCCCGGCTGGCGGGTGGTGGCGGTGAGCGCCCTAGCCGCGGCAGGCCACTCCAGAACCCGGACAACCCGCCCGGCCAGGCATCGCCACCTCGTGATCCACTCCGGTTTCGTGAAGTCGGGCCGCCCCTCAGACCAGGACACCCCCACTTCATGAAACACGAGTGGATCAGGGGTGCTGTGACGCCCGACGGCCCCAGATGGGCATGGTGGTGCTACGGGCATGGTGGTGCTGCCGTGACGCCCGTGACAGGTACACCGAATGTAGGGCTTTTTCGCATAAAGGCGTTTGATGTGAGGATCGCTCGGCTACCTTCGCCCTGGTGGTGGCAACCGATTTGTCACCTTCTGCACCGACTGTGACGTGCGGAGACATGGTGTACGGAGAAGGGCTGGGTAGCTCGATGTCCAACTATCTACACCCGAACATGAGCGAGGTAGCGGCCGGACAGGCCCGTCCGCCGAAGAGGCGGCGGGTGCGCTGGCTCGTCGCCGGGGTAGCCGGATTGACAGGTGTGGTCGGCCTGGCCGCCTTCACCCCGGTCGGAGCGAGCGGAGCGTTCGGGGAGCGCGGCAACAGCCCGTCGAACGCCGGAACGCAGGTCCTCGCCGACGGCAACCGAGGCGGCGGCGACCACGGAGGCCAGGACCCGGGCGGCCGCGACGGCAAGGACCGCAAGAAGGACAACGACAGTCGAGACAGCAGGGGCGACGACTTCCGGTCCGTACCGTGCAACTCCGACGAGTTGATCGCGGCGATCGTCCGCGCGAACGCCAACTCCGGGGCGAAACTCCGGCTCGCCGAGAAGTGCACCTACACGCTCACCAGATCCGCACCCCCTCCACCCGTACCCTTCGGCGCGGTCGGATTGCCGATCATCACGCAGCAGGTCGTGATCGACGGAAACGGGGCCACCATCGTCCGCGCGGCCAACGCCACCCCGTTCCGAATCCTCGAGGTCGGAACCGGCGGCGACCTGACACTGCGCGACGCCACCATCAAGGGCGGCCTGGCCGATGGCGGGCTCGGCCAGGGCGGCGGTGGCATCCGGATCGACGTCGGCGGCAGGGCCACCATCGAGAACACCAACGTGGTCTACAACCACACCAACGGCCCTGGTGGCGGTATCGCCAACTTCGGCGTCACGAGGATCCTCGGCGGGGGCGACCACGGCTGGAACGGCAAGGACAAGGACAAGAAGGACGGCGGCAGCACCATCAGCAACAACAGCGCCGTGTTCGACGGTGGAGGCATCTTCAACAACGGCAACCTCACCGTGGAGAACACCCGACTGAGCTACAACAACACGATCGGAGTCTTCAACATCGTGCCCATCGGCGGCGCGGGTGGCGGCCTGTCGAACAGTCAGGTCGCGGTGCTGAACAACGTCCGCCTGGACAACAACACCGCCGGGTTCCGTGGCGGCGGCATCCGCGGTGGCATCAACTCCACCACCGAGGCCAAGAACGTCGAGATCAACGACAACCGGGCCGGCAGCGAAGGCGGCGGAATCTTCTCCGACGGCACCTTCCACCTCAAGCACGGCAAGGTCCACCACAACGAGGCCGGCCAACGCGGCGGCGGCGTCTACAACCAGATCAACCAGTTCGTGGCCGAGGACAGCTGGATCAGCGAGAACGTCGCGAGCACGAACAGCACCATCGAACACGGCGGTGGCGTCTACAACACCAGCGGCGTCGTCGTCCTGCGCCGCACCCACGTCGACCGGAACCGGGCCATCGGCTCGAGCTCGCGGGGCGGCGGCATCTACAACAACAACACGCTCACCCTGACCGAGAGCAAGGTCACCGACAACATCTCCACCCTGGCACCCGGCGGCATCTTCAACGACGGCGGCCAGGTCACCGTGGACCAGAAGACAGCCATCAGCGGCAACCGGCCCACGAACTGCACGCCCAGCTCACCACCTGTGCCCAACTGCTTCGGCTGATCGTCCGATCGCCCCGGCGTTCGGCTAGCGAGAGGTAGGCATCCGGTCCCGCACGGTTTCGATCGATCGGAGCTGCGGCGGGACCGGATGCCGTCCATCTGACGATCGCGGGTTCGCACCGCCGCGCCGCACGTGCCGGGTGTGCCGTTCAGGTCTCGACGATGTTGTTGTTCTCGTCGATGCCGTGGGTGCGCCAGTAGACGTCCCACTCGTCGTCGACGTGCTGCGGGACCTTGCCCTCCGGGTAGCGGACGTACGGAGGGGTCGGCTCCTGCCCATCCGGGAAGCAGGCGCTGCCGCCCTGCCCGCCGACCGCGATGGCCGGATACTCACCACCGGAGCAGATGCTCTCCCGATACGAGCAACCAGTCGTGGCCATCAGCCCACCAAGGCTGACGACGGCCAGGGCGATCATGATTCGCGTTCGCATGGGGAAATCCTCGTCGCCCCGCCGGCACTTGCCATCCGCACGCGTACTCACGTCACGACTCTTTGGCGGGCGCAGCAGGACCGTGGTCCAGCCCCGATCACGTTGCGCGATGTCGAACCGATTAGTAACGCAGCGTCACGCCGACGCACCATTGATCGCCCTTAAACAATTGAGGGCCCTGAACCGCGTTTCCGCAGCTCAGGACCCTCATGATCTGTGCGCCCGAAGGGACTCGAACCCCTAACCTTCTGATCCGTAGTCAGATGCTCTATCCATTGAGCTACGGGCGCTCGTGCTCAGCCAGTGTACACACCCGGCTTTCGCGCGGAGACTCCGGGATTCGAACCCGGGAGGGGCTTTAAGACCCCAACCGCATTAGCAGTGCGGCGCCATAGACCAGACTAGGCGAAGTCTCCCTGGTGATCCTCAGACCACCGCGCCCGAGGATACAGGTCACCACCCACCGGGGGCAAAACGACTTCCGGGGTACGCCCACCAGGGCCGCCCGCCCCGGTGATTCCACGCTGTGCGCCAGCGTGATCGGGACTACGCTCCATCGATATGCAGGAGCAGCCACCCAGCGAGTCGACCCGTCGAGAGCCTGCTGATCGAGCGCGTCGGCGTTCCCCACGGGCCACCTTCAAGGCACCGACCGTGGCCGAGCCGACAATGGCCGAGCCGACAGTGACCGAGGAGCCCACCGTGCCGGTGGAGCCCGCCGATTCGACGGCTGCACCGGCGGCCGCTCCGGCGAGTCAGCGTCCGCGACGGGCCAAGGCTGCCCCGGCGGTGCTCTTCCAGCCACCGGAGCCGGACCGCCCCCTGCCTCGGCAACCCCGGAGCACACCTGCCGACCTGGCCAGCGACGCGAGCGCGGAGCAGCCGGATCCGGTCAACGGTGAGGAGCCGGGCCCGACAGCGGACGTCGCACCGACAGCGCCCAGGGCCCGGACCACGCCGGCTCGTAAGGCAGCCCCCCGGAAGGCGGCCGAGACGCCCGCCGAGGTGACCGCGCCCACGCCGGCACCGCGCAAGCGGGCGGCAAGCCCCACCAAGCGTGCGGCCACCCCGCGCAAGAGCACCGCCCCGACGAAGCCCACCCCGGAGCCCGTGGCCGAGCAGCAGACCACACCCGCCGAACAGCAGACGGCACCGGCAGAGCCCGCCAGGCGGCAGGTTGCGCCGGCAGAGCCGGCCGTGCGGCGGGCCGAGCCGGCTCTGGGGCGTACCCCGGAATCGGAGCTGCGCGCGGTCGCCGCGCGCGTGCTCGACCACCCGGGCTTCGCGCCGGAGCTGTTGGCTCTTGCCGCGGTGCGGGCGCTCGGGCCCGGCGCGGCCGGATGGGCCGAGGGGTTGCGGACCCGGTATCCGGACGCGTCGGCGGACGGGTTGGCCCGGTTGGCGGCACGGCGGTTCGGCCGCGCGGCGGGTGCGGGCGGGGCGACCGCTGCGCTTGCCGGCTTCTTCGCGCCGCTGGCCGAGTTGGTTGCGGTGCTGTGGACGCACTCGTCGCTGGTGCTGCACCTGGCCGCCGCGTACGGCAAGGATCCGACGCATCCCGACCGGGCCGTCGACCTGCTGGTGCTGACCCAGGTGCACCCTGATCGGGCGAGCGCGGCGGCGGCCCTGGCCGCCGCCGAGACGGCGGGTGACCCGGTCGAGGGGGCGTGGCCGCGGGCGGGGGAGGCGGCCTGGCGGTTGGCTGCGCCGCTCACCGCGCAGGCCGGCGGTTGGGTCGCGTTGCGGCTGGCAGCCCGGTTGCTGCCGGGCGCCGCGGTGCTGGCGGCGGCGCTTGGTGACTCGGCGGCCGCCGACCGGCTCGCGGCCCGAGCGGTGGCCGTCTACCGCACCGACCGGCGCTGACCGGTCAGAGCCAGTCGAACCACTCCCGGGGCAGCAGCGCGTAGCCGACGAAGGCGAACACGTCGAGCAGGGTGTGCGCAATGACCAGCGGCATCACCCGCCGGGTGCGCAGGTAGAAGAGGCTGAACACCACGCCCATGATCGCGTTGCCGACGAACGCGCCGAAGCCCTGGTAGAGGTGGTACGAGCCGCGCAGCAGCGCACTGGCCGCGATGATCGCGGCCAACCGCCACTGGAGCTGGCGCAGCCGGGTGACCAGATAGCCGACCACGATCACCTCCTCCAGCACGGCGTTCTGCGCGGCGGCGAGGATCAGCACCGGGACCGCCCACCAGACGTCCGGCAGCGACGCCGGCACCAGCGTGGCGTTGAGGTTCAACTGGGCCGCCACCCAGAACAGCGCCAACCCGGGTAGGCCGATCAGCGCCGCCAGGCCGGCCCCGCGCGCCACGTCCTGACCGGGTCGTCGGGCGTCCAGGCCGAGGGTCCGCGCCGGGTCGCCGGGGTCACGGCTGAGCAGGTGTACGGCGAGCAGCACCGGTAGCAGCGCGAACACGATGCCGAGCAGTTGGTACGTGAGGTCCAGCCAGGGTCGGGCCGACGCCGAGGTGTTCAACGAGGCGGTCTGCTTGGAGAGCGGCCCGTCGGCGGTCAGCTTCGCGATGATCGACACCACCGCGTAGACCGCGGACTGGCCGAGGGAGAGGCCGAGGACCAGCAGCGTCTCGGTGCCCAACAGCCGGCGGGACACCGGGCGGGTCAGCTCAACGGTCACCGCACCACTCTGCCCGACGTTCGGCGCCGGTGACACGGCCGACCGGTCACCATGAGCCGATCGCACATTCTGTGCGACCAGTCGACACTCTCCGTGGAGATTCTATGAGCGCCCGATCCGTTGCCGTCTGGAGAAGGAGCGTTCGTGGACAACCTCGCGCGGTTGCTGAAGGAGAGTTGGACCCTGGTCGAGGACGACCGGGTCCGGCTGAGCGGCCACTTCTACGCTCGGCTGTTCCTGCTCGACCCCGCCCTGCGGCAACTCTTCCCGGTGCAGATGACCGGCCAGGGCGACCGGCTGCTCGAAGCGATCATCGCGGCCATCCACACGGTCGACGACCCGGAGAGCTTCGACGAGTTCCTCCGGGCGCTGGGCCGCGACCACCGCAAGTACCACGTCGACGAGCGGCACTACGCGACGATGGGCGTCGCGCTGCTGGACGCGCTGCGCAGCACCGCCGGCGACGGCTGGAACCTGGAGTACGACCAGGCCTGGCGGGAGGCGTACGCGGCCATCGCCGCACTGATGGTGGCCGGTGCGGCGGCCGACGACGACCCGCCGTTCTGGCACGCCGAGGTGCTGACCCACGAGCGGCACGGCCCGGACACCGCCGTGCTGACCTGCCGGGCGCTGCAGCACCCGCTGCGCTGGCAGGCGGGGCAGTACGTCAGCCTGGAGGTGCCGCGCTACCACCCCCGGGTGTGGCGTAACTACTCGGTGGCGAACGCCCCGAACGACGACAACGTGCTGGAGTTCCACGTGCGGTCTCCGGGCGCCGGCTGGGTCTCCGGCGCGCTGGTGCGTCGGGTGCGGCCGGGCGACCTGCTCCGCCTGGCGGCACCGATGGGGTCGATGACCCTGGACCGCACCTCGGAACGGGACATCCTCTGCGTGGCCGGCGGCGTCGGCCTCGCGCCGATCAAGGCGTTGGTGGAGGAGTTGGCCACCTTCAACCGGACCCGGTGGGTGCACGTCTTCTACGGTGCCCGGCAGGCAGCCGACCTGTACGGCCTGGCCGGTTTGCAGGAGTTGGTGGCCGTACACCCGTGGTTGTCGGTCACCCCGGCGTGCAGTGAGGACCCGGACTTCGACGGCGAGCAGGGCGACATCCCGGACGTGGTGGCCCGGTACGGCCCGTGGACCACCCACGACTGCTATGTCTCCGGCGCCGCCCGCATGGTCCGGGCCACCCTGCGGGTGCTCGCCGCGGACGACGTGCCGTCGCCGCACATCCGCTACGACACCTTCGGTGACCTCTAGACGTTCCTCCCCCCACACCGGGGCGCGTGCCCCTGCCCCCTGGGGCACGCGCCCCGGTCCCTCCCTCGGTCAGTAGCGCCAGGGGTGCCCGGTCTCGCGGTACTCCTCCACCGGCACCAACGGCACGCCCGGTGCCATCCGGTCGACGTAGAGCCGGCCCTCCAGGTGGTCGATCTCGTGGGCGACCAGTCGGGCCATGCCGAACTCGAACGACGTGATGATCCGACTGCCGTCCCACTGGGCGTGCTCCACGTCGAGTCGCAGCGGACGGGGCACCAGACCTCGGTGGTCGAAGAAGGAGAGGCAGCCCTCGTACTGCTCGTCGGTCTCCAGGTCGGCGTCGACCACCCGGGGGTTGAGCAGAACGACCGGCTCCGCCGACCGGTCGGGGGGTCGCACCACGGCCGCCGAGCGGCCGATGCCGAACTGCGGCGCGGCGACACCCACCCCCTTGCTGAACGGGTGCAGTTCGTCGAGTCGGGCCAGGGCCATGGTGAGCCGGTCGACCACGTCTCGGGCGACGTGTTCCTCGGCGGGCAGGTCGAACGGGCGGGCGCGCTGGCGGAGCAGGTCGTCCCCGCGCTGCACGATGCCGAGGCCGCGCATCCGGTCGCTGGGTCGCACGCGGGCGCTGCCCGGCCCGGGGTCCGGTTCGGTCTCCGGGCGGGCACGGAACCGCCACTGCATCCGATAGCGGGCGTTCAACGGCGGGTCGTCGGTCTGCCAGTCGTAGATCGCCCGGTCGCCCTCTTCCCGACGCTGCGGTGCGGTCCGCAGCGGGCCCTCCTCGGCGCTGAGCGAGGTCTCCACGCCCCACACCTGCGGGTCGAGCACCGCAGGCAGGTCCAGGCGTACGGCGAGTTGCCGGGTGGGCAGCCGGACGGCCCGCTGGAACCAGGGGCCCCACTTGTCGTGCCCGACGCTGTACGCGTACTCGATGACGGCCCGGTCGCCCGGGTAGAGGGGGAAGCGGCGCTCTCCGTTCTCGAAGAGCAGCCAGATCTCCTTGAACGCGTCCCGATCGTGTTTGGCCCGCCAGTGCATCGGCTCCGGGTCGCCGCCGCCGTCGTCCCGCCGGGCCTGTATCTGTAGCTCGGCGAACGTGAGGGGGTGCTCCCGGTGGTGCCGGTTGGAGCGGCCGGGGTCGTTCGGGTAGCGGTCGACGGCGACCCGGACCAGGTAGCGGTTGACCGGTTCGGTGCCGGCGTTGTACAGCTCGCGGTGGATGACGCACAGGTAGCCGTCGTCGGTGTGGGTCAGGGTGGCCAGCTCCCGTTCCACGACCAGGCCGGTGCCGGGTGGCAGCCACTGCCCCGGCAGGTACGGCTCGCGGTGCGGCTGACCCACCCGGGCGTGCCGCAGGTCGTCGTACTCCCGGAAGCGCTGCCAGATCGCGCCGCTGGCCTCCAGGACGGCTTCCGCGCGGCGGGCGAAATCCTCGGTGGGGCGGTGCCGGCGCCCCTCGACGTGGCTCACGTAGGACGGGTCGAACCCCATCAGGACGGCCAGTTGCTTCTTGGACAGCCCTCGCCCCGTCCGTTGCCGGGCGAGCTCGGCCGCGAAGGAGTCGGCAGCCCGTTCGAGGGGTGAGGTCGTCATCAGCTTCCTCGTGGCCGGGGATATAAGTTTCACGTTCCGTACCCGGGCACACACGCATGTGGCATGTTTTCGACACTCTGCTTGACAATTCACCGATGGCCATCGATCGTGCGGCGGCGTTTTCCTGCACCGACTCCGGGTAGTACGCGAAGCGCTACTCCCGAAGCGCGGGGTGAGCTGGGCGTCGGGGATGTGACCAAGGTGAGCCTTCCCTTACGGCCACGGGTGTGGTTAGGCTAGCCTTAGCTCAGGACGGCAGCTGTTCGTCCGCCGGGGCGTACTCCTCGGTCACAGAGACAGGGGACGACTCAGGTGACAGCGGTGATGCCACGGCGGGAAGCTGCCGCCACGCCGCTCGCCCCCGTCACCGCGGCTCTCCGGGCCATGTTCGGCACCGACGACCTCCCCGGGCTCGCCCGGGGCCTGCTCGTCGACGACGAGCTCGGCTGGGCACCCGCCACCACCCTGATCGACGGCAGCCGACTGTCGGAGCTGCTGAACGGCGCCGCCGTCCGCTGGGGCGGCACCCCGCACGCCTGCGCCGCGCTGGCCTGGAAGTCGTACAGCTACTGGGCCGCGTTGCCGGTCGTGCTCGGCTGGGCCTCCGCCCGGCGGGTCCCGCTGCTCGACCCGGCCGATCTGCTGATCCACTTCGAGGACCACCGGCAGCTGCTCACCATGGGCCTGCGCCGGGGCACCACCGTGGCAGTGCTGCCAAACGACCCGCTGGCGCTCACCGGCCTGCCGGAGGTGCGGGTCGTCGCCGACGACGCGGAGCTGCTCGCCGCACTGCGTGCGTCACTGCTCGACGCCCACCTGGCACCGCTCATCACGGCGATCCAGTCCGAGGTCCGGGTGGGCACCCGGACGCTGCTCGGCTCGGTCGCCTCCGGCATCGCGCACGGCATCCTGCGGGCCGCCGACGCCCTGCCCGGCTCCACGGTGCAGAGCATCGACACCCTGCTCGGCGCACTCGACCTCACCGACCTGGTCGAGTTGGTGCCCGGGCCGACCGGCGAGCCGACCGTGCAGCGCCGCACCTGCTGCCTCGCCTTCACGCTGCCCCGGCCGAAGGTTTGCCAGGGTTGCTGCGTCCGCTAGGGCGGGTTTCGGCCACACGGGCTCAGTCGGTCAACGACCTGACGTCCCACACCCACACGCCGCCGTTGAAGACCGGTTGGATCCCGGTCAGCTCGGTCATCCCCCGGCGCAGCGCGGCTTCGTGCTCGTGCGGCCCGAGGATGACCACCCCGGCCCGCCAGTAGCGCAGGTCGTCGACCGCGCGGACCCGACTCTGCGGGGTGATCGGCGGCACCGCACCGGTACGCCGGATGGTGGCGAAGAAGCTGCTGGTGGGGCGGGGAACCGCACCGAACAGGGCGACCTTCGGCGGATCGGCGCTCGGGCGGGTGTCCGGGCCGAGGAAGTAGCCACGGGCCAGCGGCATGTCCAGCCGGGTCGCCGCCGACCAGCGCAACGGCTCCGCGTACGTGGTGTCCGGCAACGGCAGGGTCACCACACTGCGCCCTCCAGCCACGTACGACCGCCACGCCCCACCTGTCACGAAGGTGGGGACGGGGTCGAGGTGGGCCACGGGCAGTGGGGTGGGCACGATCGGCAACAGGGCCATCGTGAGGACTGTGGCGGTGGCGAAGCGGACCTGCCCCCGGGCGGCCGGGTGGGCGACGGCCAACTCGCGGGCACGCTCCGCGCCGTAGGCGAGCAGCAGCCCGATGATCGGAGTGATCGCCAGCGCCCAGCGCGTCGGCACCACCGAGTGCAGGATGGGCAGGTTCTCCAGCGCAGCCCAGGGGCCCGGCACACCCGTACCCCGGTTGTCGAAGCGGATCTCCCGGCCCAGCGAAAGCACCGCGAAGAGCAACCCGAGCGCGGCCAGCGCGAGCACCACGATCGAACGGCGCAGCCACCAGACCAGGGCGACCACGAGCACCAGCAGCGCCCATCCGAAGAAGCTGTTCTCCTCGGTCGGGTTCTTGGCCAGGCCCGCGGCGGTGCGGGCGCTCCCGGCCAGGGACTCCCGGGAGTACGCGATGAACGAGGCCACGTCGCTGGAGTAGCCGCGGATCAGGCGGGACAGCCCGGAGTAGGCGCCCGGTCCGAAGAACTGGACATAGAGGGGGTACGCCAGCAGGAGCCCGGCGACCCCGGCGGCGACGGCCAGACCGGCGAGGAACGGGCGGGTCCGCGTCCGCAGATCCGCGCGGCCGAGGGCGAGCACGACGACGACCACGCCGAGCCCGATCGCGGTCATCAGCAGGATCTCCAGGTTGAGGAACGCCTGCCAGACGATGACAAGCGCGAGGAGGACCCCGTTGCGCAGCCAACGGCCCGGATCGCCGAGTCGCAGGGTGCGCCAAATGATCAACGGAACGACGAACTGCGACACGATGTTCGGGTGCCCATTGGCGTGCGACACCATGGCCGGCGCGTACGCGCAGAAGCCGGCGCCCAGCCACGCCGGCCCCCGGCTGCCGATCAGGACCCGGGAGAGCAGGAAATACCAGGCGGTGGCCGTGGCGATCATGCCGAGGGTGAGAAAGATCAGGAATGACGCCCGCGGCCCGAACAACAGGGTGATCGGCGTCATTGGCAGTGAAATGGATAATACGGACGTATTGGCCATCAGATTCACGCCGTCGGGCACGTTCATCTGATTGGAATGGTACGGATACGCAAAGTGCGTGACTACTCGCGCGCCGTGCGCCATCATCCATTCAAACTGCGACTGATCGGACTGGTTGTCCCGCACGTCGCTGCCCGGATCCAGCCAGAGCCGGCAGGTGACCCAGAAGCCAAGCACCACGAAGCTCAGCACGGCGGCCAGATCGGCCAACCTCCCCCTGCGGGAAGGCCGAACGAGACCGGAGGCCCCCTCCGCCGACGACGCGGCGGCCGGGTCGCTGCCGCCGTCGGCCCCGTCCGGTTCAGGAGTAGTCATGGCAATTCATAGGGTAGTCAGCGTATGGCACCGCCGTGACATGTTTCGGGGTACTGCCGTACTATGTGCCGGGTTCGCCGACCGCCGATCACGAACCCACCCCCCGACCACAATTCGGCCACCCCGATGCCCCGATTCTTTCGCCGACCCAGCGGATGATTCACTCTGTCGGTCCAGGCACGGGTCGAGTTCATATCGTGAGGAATCGACGCATGGCAGAAATCACTGGGGATCAGCGCGTGCAGTCCGAGGTGCTCGAAGGCCTGGCAACCGCTGTCAACCACCGTCGCTGGTTCATCGAACTGGCCGTGCCGTACCTCGGCGACGACCCGATCGAGATCGGCAGCGGCCTCGGTGACTACGCGCTGGAATGGTCCGACCGGCTGCCCCGGTTCACCGCCACCGAAGCCGACCCGGACCGGCTGGTGCAGCTCAAGGAGCGCCTCGCCGACCGTCCGAACATCGACGTCCGACAGATGCTGCTGCCGCACAACGAGCGGGGCGACTACAGCGCCGCCGTCTCGTACAACGTCCTGGAGCACATCGAGGACCACGTGGGCGCGCTGGAGAGCATGCGCGACCTGGTCCGACCCGGCGGCGCCGTGATCATCATCGTGCCGGCGTTCCAGTTCGCGATGGGCCCGGCCGACATCGCCACCGGGCACGTCCGCCGTTACACGAAGAAGACGCTCGGGGCGGCGATGACCGAGGCCGGCTTGACCATCGAGAAGATCCACTACGCCAACGCGCTCGGGTTGATCGGCTACTTCATGGCCACCAAGGTCTTCCGGCTGATGCCAAAGGAGGGCCCGATGGTCAAGGTGTACGACACCCTCGTCCTGCCCGCCACCAAGGCCGCCGAGCAGCTCGTCCTCCCACCCTTCGGCCAGTCCGTCTTCGCCGTAGCCCGCGTCCCAGCCTGACCGCCCTGCCCCGGCCCCGCCCTGGCCCTGGCCCAGCCGGCCCGGCGATCTTGCACTTTCTGTCGACGCTAAGCCAGGAATGTCTGGGATGTCGGGACAGAAAGTGCAAGATCGCGGGCGCTGAGGGCCGGGTTACTCCTTGATCTGGTACGTGGGGCGGATTACTGCTCTTGCCAGGGTGTGGAACGTGAGGTTGAAGCCTACGTAGGCGGGGGTCGCTTCCGGGGTGAGGTCCAGCCGGTCGACGTCCAGGGCGTGCACCGCGAAGACGTAGCGGTGCGGGCGGTCGCCGGCCGGCGGAGCCGCACCGCCGTACCCCTGCTCGCCGTAGTCGTTGCGGACCGAGAACGCCCCGCCGAGGTCGGTGCCCGCCGCGCCACCGGCGCCGGTGGGCAACTGGGTGACGCTTACCGGCACGTTCACCAGCACCCAGTGCCAGAACCCGCTGCCCGTCGGCGCGTCGGGGTCGTAGCAGGTCACCGTGAAGCTCTTCGTCTCGGCGGGGAAGTCCGACCAGGCCAGCTGCGGCGAGACGTTGTCACCCCCGGTGCTGCCATGCGCGTGCCGGGTGTCCATCGGCTCGCCGTTCTGCACGTCGTCGCTCGTCAGCGTGAACGAGGGCAGCGTCGGCAGCAGCTCGTACGGGTCCGGGGCGATCGGTCGTTCCAGGGTCATCAGGACGCGTCCTTCCGGTGTGCGGAAATACCAGCCCCTTCTTACCCCGCTGCACCCCGTCCGACGACCGGCACTGTGGTTTTCCGGAGCTACCGTGGAGTTTCGGGCAACGTCCTCCGGGGGGACATCGTGGCCGGCATCTGGCGGGATTTCGTGGTGGCCGTCATCACCGCGTTCCGCCGCCGGGACGAGCGAGCCATCGCCGAGGACCGCCGACGCGCGGTCGAACGACTGGCCGAGGAGACGATTCGCCGGGATCGGCGGGCCGTCGACCCGCCGGAGTGACCGGGACGCCTGACGCCGCAACCCTCCGTCACGAACAGTGAAGATGACCTGATGAGGCCGTTCTTCCGATCGCGGCCGGTAGTCACGGCGGAGTCCCACCGGCCGACGCTGTTCGAGGTCTTCTTCGATCTGGTGCTCGTCTTCGGGCTCATCCGGGTCACCACGTTCATGAGCGAGCGACCCACGTCGGTGACCCTGCTCCAGGGTCTGCTCGTCCTCATGTTGCTGTGGAACTCCTGGCTGGTCTATGCCTGGCTGGGCAACTACGTACGCATCGACATCGGGCTGATCCGGGTCGGCATCGCCGTGGCGATGGCAGCCGTCTTCCTCATCGCGCTGGTCCTCCCCGAGGCATGGGAAACCGGCAGCGGTACGAGGACACCCCGGCTGATCCTGGTGCTGGCGTACGTCGTGGTGCGGTCGACCCAGTTCGCTCTCTTCTACTGGGTGGCGGTGGACGACCCTCGCCGGCTCAGAACAGTTCGCCTCTACGCCCTCACCACCGCGCTGTCCTGGGTGCCGCTCGTCCTCGGCGCGGTGTTCGGCGGTACCGCACAGATCCTGCTCTGGGCGACCGCGCTCATCGTCGACATGGGCGGTGGGGTGCTCGCCCTGCTTGTGGGCGGCTGGCCGGTACGCAGCCCCGGCCACTTCGCGGAGCGGCACGGCCTGGTGGTGATCATCGCGCTCGGGGAGTCCCTGATCTCGGTCGGCGCCGGGGTCGGAACCCAGATGATCCACTGGCCGACCCTGCTGGCGGCGCTGCTCACGCTCACCGTCACAGGCTGCCTGTACTGGCTGTACTTCCCGAGCGCGACGAGCGCCGGAAACGCCCTGACGACGGACTCCGGGCTGCACCGCGGCTTCGTGGCCGGCAACGCGTACAGCGTCGCCCACCTCCCGCTGCTCGCCGGAACCATCTACGTGGCGCTGGGAGTCGAAGAGGTGCTCGCCGGCATGGCGCAGGGGAAGTCGCACGAGACCTTGCACTGGATCGCGGCTGTCGCACTGTTCGGCGGAACCGCCCTGTACCTCGCGGGCCGGGCGACGTTCCTGGCGCTCAGCGTCAGGTGCGTACGACCCGAGCAGTTCCTCGCGCCCGCTGCGGCGCTGCTGCTCCTCCCCGTCGGCAGGTACCTGCCCGGCCTGGCCGCCCTCGGACTGCTCACCGCGTTCCTCGTCGTGCTGCTCAGCTACGAGGCCTGGACCAGGATGTCCAAGACGACCACCGACTGACGGTGCCGCTCAACGAGTCCAGCCAACAAACCGCTGGAACAGCTCGCCAGCGGCGACGGTGGGCAACTCGGCAACAACCACCGCGTGCAGACTGCCCAGGTACATGGACAGCCCGATCCGATCCCGGCCGTACGCCTCGGACAGGCGTACCCGGGCCGGAGCGCATGGCCACGGCGTGTCTTGCTCGCAGCTCCCGCAGACCCACTCGGGCCGTCGCGGGATGTGCTGGTCCGCGAGGCGGCTCGCCAGGACAGCAGCCGCCCGTTGACCCTGTGCCGATCGGGCTTGTACAGCCGCCCTGACGGTGGTGGGGACCTCACCCATCACCGGCCAACACCGCCGGTGCGACCCTCGGTGGATCGGCGGCGTGCTTGAGCCAATAATCGGGCCCTGGCAGCTTCCTGCTCCGCCCGTTGGATTGCCGGACCGGTGGCACCCCGTGGTGCAGGAACCCCCAGTCGCCTAGCTTGCCGCCGGAGCAGGTTGAACGGCCACATCATCGCGGTGCCCTCCCGTCTCAGGGGGCGGCCGTCACCTCAGCTCTGGACGGGGCCACGCACCCACTGCAATCGTGAGAACACGTTAGGCAGCAACGAAGGGCTCAAAGGGTACGCAGCGTACCCAGCGACAGGAGGTACCCCTAGAGCTCTGGCACCGCGATCCGGCTCTCCAACTGGATCGCCTCGGCTCGGATGGCCGCAGGCGCCTCCCGGGCCAGCCGGCCTGCCAACTCCTGAGCCGCCGGTGAGTATCGGACCGTCTCCGGAGAGGTAGATTCCGCAAGGCCCAACAAGTGAAGCGTCGCCTCCCTTGCCCCTTCCAGGTCGGCAGAGCGGGCAAGCTCGACGTAGTGCCGGCCCCGCCGTTCGGTCGACGGGATCGACGCCGGATCGAGCGAATGTGCTCGCCGCTGCGCCTCGTCAGGATCACCCAGGTCGACGGCACACATCACCGCGTACACGTCGACCAACGGCCGCGAAACCCGGGTGCGAAGACCGACGAAGCCGGGCGGCAGGGCCTGCTCGACCACCCGGCGGGCCGCGTCCCAGTCCGACCACGCGCCCTGGTCACCGGTGCGGGCCTTCGTCAACGCAGTACACAGGTGCAGGTCGGCCAGCATCTCGGCCCACTCATTCCCGCCATCGGCGACTCGGGGCTCGATCAGCCCGCAAGCTTCCTGTAGCCGCTCCAACGCCTCGTCGCCGCGTCCGACCGCCCGCAGCAGGTGAGCCGCGTACCAGGTGGATTGGGCGATGGCGAGGGCGTCATCGGCATCGAGAGCCGCAGCCATTCCGCGGTCGACGGTCAGCCAACACAGCTCACGGTCGCCGTGCCAAGCAAGGTATGCCTGGGCGAGATGATGCGCTTGGGCGAGCAGAGCAAGGCTGGCACGCCGGTCCTCGCCGGTGTGTAGTCGGGCAGCTTGCTGAGTGGCTTCGAGCAGCCCGGGGAGGATGACGCTCACTTCCGTGCGTTGGTGCCGGGAGGTATGCCAGGTCTGCCACGCGGAGTCGACAGCGCCGCGCAGGTAGTCGGGGGATTCCGCTTCACCGGAGACGGAGATCTGCCATGCGGTCAGCGCACGACGGACGTCGCCGATAGCGGGGTGACTTGGTCGGCCATCCAGGGACAGGGTCACCTGCGGTCCGAACAGATCACCGAGATCGCGTACGCCAAGGTGCGGTGCGATCTGCTGGGCGGCCCTCAACGTCAAGCTCCGACGTCCATTCTCCACGAACTTGATGGTGGTCGGTGACAGGCCGGCAAGGCCGGCAAGTTGCTCGCGAGACAGGCCGGCGGCTCGACGAAGCCGCTCGACGCGCTGGCCGGGGGTGGGCTGCTGATCCGCCATGAGGCACCTCGCCGTATTGGGTACACCGCGTACCCCGACCGTACGCCGCGATGAGGCACTCGTCGATGCCTACTCGCTGCGGCAGTTGATTCACTCGCATTCACTGGTGTCGGCGTATTCCTGTGCGCCGAACACCCCGGCTTCCGGGAAGCCGAGTGGATCAAGCCCGACGTTCGGGTTGGCGGAGGGTGTGGGAGGTAACCGCCACCACCGACACACGAGGCGCGGTCATACCGACCGGGGGCGCTTCGTGCTATGCCTACGAACTCCTGGACTGTCGCATTGACGACCCGAGTAGGGCGTTTCGCCGCAGGTGTCCCATACCGTGCTCAGTCTGGGCCTGATCCCGTTGATGTGGCTGTGACCGAGCGCGCCTGTTAGTCGATCTTCTGGGTATGTAACCTCAAGAGGCAAGGAGCGTTTACCAAGTGTCACGCCCCAAGCACAGGTACAAAGAACTTGAGGACGTTCTCCAGGACGCCGAGCGCAAGGACTGGAGGATCACCGGCGGGGGGAAGAGCTACTTCAAGATGTACTGCCCCTGTCCGGAGAAGCACTGGAAGACCGTGAAGTGCACGCCCTCGGGGGCGAACTACTTGAGAGACCTGATCGGGCAGCTCAAGCGGGCTACATGCTGGGAGAAAGGTTGATCATGCGGCAGCATCGCATCGCAATCCAGATGACGCTCGAAAGCGACCCTCACGGGACTGACGCGCAGTACGAAGACTTCCTCGACGCCGTCCAGGAGCACCTGGACGAACTGGGGCACGAGGTGCAAATGGCCGCGAGCCTCGCTGACCGCACGGTCGAGTTCGCCACGAGCATCGAGGCCCCTGACTTCGAGAGCGCCGCCAACGCCCTGCTGGTCCAGATCCGCACAGCTCTGCACGCGGCCGAGTGCCACACTGACGACTGGCCGCAGTACGTAGCGACCGACCGCAACCTGCGGGAGCTGCAAGAGGCATGATCTAACGCCCAACTATGCGCCCTCGGCTGTGATGGCTGGGGGCGCTTCGTCGTCTACCGACACTTCGGGTGGTGCTACGGCCGTCCCCCCGCTGAGGCCAACGCACACGATGAGCAGACCCGGCCCATCGCCATGCTTCGATCCGTCAACGGCAACGGCACCGCGTAGTGCCCCCACCAGCATTCAGCCCTCGTCGGGAAACGAGGGCTGAGCTGCGTCAACGTAGATCACCAGCAGGCGGAGGGTGTGGGATTCGAACCCACGAAGACATCGCTGCCTTACCGGTTTTCAAGACCAGCGCCATCGGCCACTAGGCGAACCCTCCTGGGCCGGCACCCGCAGGCGTACGGCCACGCACAGTCTGCCATGGCTCGCTCCGGTCGGCCCGGCGTCCCTCCCCGGTGCGCCGGCCAGGGGGTCTGACGCGTCCATTGTGGGCTGGAGGGTGCGCCTGCGGCGGCCGGGAAGATCGGGAAGACTGGGCCCATGCGAGCCATCACGATTCCTGAGCCGGGTGGGCCCGAGGCGCTGGTCTGGGCCGAGGTGCCCGACCCGGAGCCGGGCCCGAACGAGGTGGTCGTGGATGTGCGGGCCAGCGGGGTCAACCGCGCTGACCTGCTACAACGGCAGGGGCACTACCCGCCGCCGCCGGGCGCGCCCGCGTACCCCGGGTTGGAATGTTCTGGGGTGATCACCGAGGTTGGCGCGGAGGTCGCCGGGTGGGCGGTCGGGCAGCAGGTCTGCGCGCTGCTGGCCGGCGGTGGGTACGCGGAGCGGGTGGCGGTCCCGGCCGGGCAGTTGCTGCCGGTGCCGGCCTGCGACCCGGTCGACGCGGCGGCGCTGCCCGAGGTGGCCTGCACGGTCTGGTCGAACCTGGTCCAGGTGGCGCGGCTCGGCGCGGGCGAGACGCTGTTGGTGCACGGCGGGGGCAGCGGGATCGGCACCTTCGCCATCCAGCTCGGGGCGGCCCTCGGCGTCACCGTGCTGACCACCGCGCGGGAGGCCAAGCACGCCCGGCTGCGGGAGCTGGGCGCGGCACACGTGATCGACTACCGGGAGCAGGACTTCGTCGAGGAGGTCGGGCGGGTCACCGACGGGCGCGGCGTGGACGTCGTCCTGGACATCATGGGCGGGTCCTACCTGGGGCGGAACGTCGCCGCGCTGGCCACCGGCGGTCGCCTCGTGGTGATCGGGATGCAGGGTGGGCGCAAGGCCGAGTTGGATCTCGGGGCGCTGCTGACGAAGCGGGCGAGTGTCACCGCGACGTCGCTACGGTCCCGACCGCTCGCGGAGAAGGCAGAGATCGTCCAGGGGGTACGGGACGAGGTGTGGCCGTTGGTCGAGGCCGGCCGGATCCGACCGATAGTGGACCGGCGGCTGCCGATGACCGAGGCGGCGGAGGCGCACCGACTCGTCGAGTCGAACGATCACTTCGGCAAGGTGCTGCTCACCCGCCCGTCGGGCGCCGGGTCGGCCGCCAGCTGAGCGAGCCTGCGGGTGCTGAAGCCGGCTTCAGTTGAGCGAGTCGGCCGGTCGGGGCAGCACCAGGCGAGCGCCCGGCCCCTCGCCGGCAAGCGTGTCCTCCGGGTTGTTCAGCGTGCAGCGCTGCAAGGACAGGCAGCCGCAGCCGATGCAGCCGTCCAGGTCGTCGCGGAGCCTGCTGAGCAGTCGGATCCGCTCGTCCAGGCGGCTTCGCCAGCTCGCCGAGAGTCGCGCCCAGTCCTGAGGGCTCGGCGTACGTGCTTCGGGGAGCGAGTCGAGCGCTTCCCGGATCTCGTCGAGGGAGACGCCGACCTGCTGGGAGATGCGGATGAAGGCGACCCGGCGCAGCTCGGCGCGGGCGTAGCGGCGCTGGTTGCCGCCGGTGCGGTCGGCGCGGATCAGCCCGAGCCGCTCGTAGTAGCGCAGCGCCGACGGCGCCACCCCGGAACGGGCGGACAACTCACCGATCGTCAACGAATCCGGCATCACCAGGTCCTTGAGTTGAAGTGCACTTCAACTCACACAGTAGTGGCCTGGCGGCGACACCGACCACTGGCAGAAGCGCCAGATGGGCCTGTGCCTGGGCTCAGTTGGCGGCCGAGGCGGTGGGGCGACGGCGGGCGCGCTCACGCCCGAGGATCCAGATCGCCTCGACGCCGTCCTTCCAGGTGATCTTCTTGCCCTCTTCCCGGCCGCGTGCCCGGTAGCTGATCGGCACCTCGTACGGCCGGATCCGGCGGCGCAGCAGCTTGCCGGTCACCTCGGCCTCCATGCCGAAGCCCCGCGAGCGCACCTCGAGCGAGCGGTAGAGCGCCACCGGCATCAGCTTGAAGCAGGTCTCCAGGTCACCGATGTACGAGTTGAAGAGCACATTGGCCGCCATCGTGACGCCCTTGTTGCCCATCACGTACCAGAAGCTGTAGGCGCTGTGACTGCCGAAGGTGCGATTGCCGTAGACCACCGTGGCCCGCCCGTCGAGCACCGGGTCGAGCAGCTTGGGGATGTCCTGCGGGTCGTACTCCAGGTCGGCGTCGAGGATGACCATGTAGTCACCCTCGGCGCTGTCGACAGCCGTCTTGATCGCGGCACCCTTGCCGGCGTTACGCTTGTGCGTGATGACCCGCAGCCGCGCGTCGTCGGCGCGATCGAGGACCTCGCCGGTGCCGTCCCGGCTGCCGTCGTCGACCACCACCAGCTCGATCTCGCAGGGATAGTCCACCGCCAGCGCCTGCTTGAGGGCATCCGCGATGCGTTCTTCCTCGTTGTAGACCGGCATGAGGATCGAGAGCTTCACGGGAAATCTCCACGGTGGCGGCAACACGTCGGCCTTAGCCTAGCCTGGTTGGATTGGTCACCGCGTATCGCCACTGCAGGGCACTCGGCGCGGCGGGCTCAGATCCATGGTGTTTACTTCCGCCATGTCGGCTGCCGGCTCCCTGCTCGCGGCGGTTCCTGCCGCCGCGGTGCTCCTGCTCACCGTCGCGTCGAGGTCACGTGCGGCTGGCGCGGTGGCACCGCTGCGGCTCGCCGTGGTGCGTGCCGTCCTGCTCAGCGGGGCGTACGCGGTGCTCGTCGTCGAGGTCCTCGGCGCGTCGCACGCGCTGACCCGCCCCGCGTTCGCCGTCGCCTGGCTGCTCTTCCTGGCCGCCGCCGCGGTCGCGGCCGGTCTGCGCCAGCGGCGTGCGACCCGCCTCGGGCAGCCGTCCGCCGCCGCACCGGCCTCGGTCGGCGCTACGCCACGGCCGGTGCCGGTCGGCGCGGTGGTGTCCGGTGGCAGCCCGGACGGGTCCGCCCCGGCCGCCGAGCGCGGCGAGCCCGACCCCGCGCCGACCCGGGCCAGCCGGGGTGCGGCCGGCCTGCTCGCGGCGGCGGTCGACACCTGGCGTACGGCCCGACCGGGCGAGCGGCTCCTCGCCGGCACGATCGGCGGGCTGGTCCTGCTGGAGTTGCTCGTCGCACTGCTGGCCGAGCCGAACAACTTCGACTCGCAGACCTACCACCTGCCGAAGGTGGAGCACTGGGTGGCGCAGGGTGACCTGGACTTCTGGCCCACCGCCATCCACCGGCAGGTGACCATCCCGCCCGGCGCCGAGTACCTGCTGCTGCACCTGCGCCTGCTGACCGGCGGGGACCACCTGTACAACCTGGTGCAGTGGGCCGCCGGAGTGGTCTGCCTCCTGGTGGCCGCACGGATCACCGCGCAGCTCGGTGGTGGCCGGCGCGCCCAGTTGCTCACCGCGTTCGTGCTCGCGTCCACGCCGATGGTGGTGCTCCAGGCGACAAGCACGCAGACCGACCTGATCTGCGCGGCGTGGGTGGCCTGCGCGGCGACCCTGGTGCTGGACGGGCTGCGTCGACGGACCGGCTGGGGAACGCTGCTCGGGCTGGGGGCGGCCACCGGGCTGACCGCGGTGACCAAGACCAGCGGTCTGATCGCGGTCGGCCCGCTGCTGGTGCTGTGGGGGTTGGCCCAGCTCAGGCTGGCGTGGATCGACCGGGCGACGACGGCGGGCACACCGGCACCCCAGGCTGGCCCGGCGGCGGCTGGCGAGGGTCGGAGGTCCTGGCCGGTCGGCGGGCTGGCCCGTACGGTCGGCGGTTCGGTGCTGATCCTGGTGGTCGCGGCCGTGGTGGTCGGCCCGTTCCTGGCCCGGGTGACCGCCGAGTTCGGGCACCCGCTGGGGCCACCCCGGCTGCGCGAGTCCATCCCGATGGAGCGCCACGACCCCGCGTCGATAGTGGTCAACGCGCTGCGGATCGGGCACACCGCGTTCGACACACCGCTGGCGCCCCTGCGCCGGGCCGGAGCCGAAGTGATCATCAGTGGCGCCGAGGCGGTCGGGGTCGACCCGCAGGATCGCGCGATCACCTTCGGTCGGGAACTGTTTCCGGAACCGGCCTGGTATCCGGACGAGGACCGGGTGGCGTTCCCGCTGGCCGGGGCATTGGCGGCGATCGGCGCGGTGATCGCGCTCGCCCGGCCACGGCGGGTCGCCCCCGAGCGGGCGGGGTCGCTGCGGGCGTACGCGGTGGTGGTGCTGACCGCCGTGCTGCTGCACACCGCGATGATCAAGTGGCAGCCGTGGGGCAATCGTCTGCTGCTCTACGCCGTGGTGCTCGCCGTGCCCCTCGCCGGCCTCTGGCTGGACGCGCTCCTGCGCAACCGGGCGGGTGGACGTCGATCGGTTGCCACCATGTCGGCCGTCACCGTGCTGGCCACCTCGGCGCTGGCCGGGGTGCTCGCGCTGTCGTACGGTTTCCCGCGCCGGCTGGTCGGTGCCGGCTCGGTCTTCACCACCTCGGACTGGGACACCCGGTTCCTGCGCCGCCCGCAGTGGGCCGACGAGTTCCGCTGGGCGGCGACCGCGGTCCAGGACAGCGGCGCCCGACGGATCGGGCTGGTGCAGCAGAACGACAACTGGGAGTACCCGTGGTGGCTGCTGCTGCGGCAGCCCGACGGCGGCTCACCGGAGCTGGTGGCGTTGCAGTCGGTGCTGCCAGAACGTCCGCCGGCGGACCCCTCCTCGGTCGACGCGATCGTCTGCACCGGCAGCAAGGCGGCCTGCACCAAGCTCGTCCCGGCCGGCTGGCGGCTGGAGTTCCGCGACTACGTCGGCTACGCCCTGCCGCCGGGCCGCTAGCTTCGGCGGCTCCCGCGTCCACTGCCCATGGGTAGGGGCCCTGGTCGGTGGACCAGGGCCCCTGCGCTCACTTGGCGCGGGGAATGAGGACGAGCCGGGCCACGCCTTTGTCTCCGTCCTTCGCGCCGGCGACACCGAGCGTCGCGCCGACCTTGACCTCGCTCGGCTGCACGGTGGCCCGCCGCTCGACCACCCGCAGGTCGTCGCCGAAGGTCCAGGTCATGGTGAAGCCGTCGGAGGACCTGACGGTCATCGAGTCACCGTCGACTGCGGTCACCTCGCCGCGCTGCACGGCGACTGTCTGCGTACCGCCGTCCTTCGCCTTGACCACGGCCTCACCGTGCAGGGTGTTCTTGCGCAGCAGCACGCGGGCCTGGCGGCGCTTGCGCCACTCCTCGCCGCGCTTCTCCCGGGCCTTCTCCTTGGCGGTGGGGGACGCGCCCGGCGTCGGGGTGGCCGGTGCCGCGACGGTCTGCACGTCCAGGTCGTCGGCGTCGAAGCCCATCCCGGCCAGCGCCTGACCCTCGACCCCCATGGCGGCGGCGACGTCGACTGCGACATCCCGGGCGGGCTGGCTGGCCACCTCGGCCGCGCCGCAGCCGCTGACGCCGAGCGCGACAGCCGCGAACAGTGCCGTGGTGCCGGTGGCGATACCCCAACGTGGCATGACTCTTCCCTCTCGTCCGTGGAGCCCTCAGCCTTCCCGGGAACGACGAGCGGAGCGTCAGGCCGACGTTCGGGTCAGGTAAGGATCACCGGGCAACCGGACCGTGAAGGCGGCCCCGCCCTCCGGGGCATGCCCCGCGCGGATCTCTCCGCCCAGGCGGCGAACCAGCCCGGCGGCAAGCGCCAACCCCAGCCCGCTGCCCACCTTGCGCACCCCCCGGTAGCGCTCGTGCAGGGCACCGCGTTCGAACGCCACCGCCAGGTCGTCGTCGGTGAAGCCGGGTCCCCCGTCGCGGACCTCCAGCACGCCGCCGTGCGCCGGGTCCGCGCCCGCCGGCCGGACCGCGAGCACCACCGGCGACCCCGGGGGTACGACTCGCAGTGCGTTCTCCAGCAGCCCGTCCAGCACCTGCCGGATCCGTCCCGGATCGGTGTACGCGGGCACCGGCTGACCGGGCGTCTCCAGCCGGAACGGCACGCCCACCGCCGCGCACCGGCCGGACCACGTCGGCTCCGCGTCCAGGGTCAGTTGGGTCAGGTCCACCGGCACCGGTTCGAGGGGGAAGTCGGCGGCCTCCAGCCGGGCCAGTGCCAGCAGGTCACCGATCAGCCGGTCCAGGTGTTGTGCCTCGGCGAGCACCGTCCGACCGGTCTCCACAGTGTCGTCGGCGCCGAGCACCCCGTCGGCGAGCGCCTCGGCGTACCCCCGGATCGCGGTCAACGGGGTACGCAGCTCGTGTGAGACGGAGAGCAGGAACTCCCGCTGTCGGCCCTCGCTCGTGGCAAGTGCGGCGGCCAGGCCGTTCAACGCCTCGGCCAGGTCGGCGACCTCGTCCGGCGGCTCGACCGGCACCCGGACGGCACGGTCACCCGCGCGCAGCCGGGCGGCGGCGGTGGCCGCGACCCGGATCGGCCGGGCCAGCCGACGGGCCAGCAGCAGCCCGGCCACCACCCCGGCGGCCAACCCGGCCAGCAGCGGCAACCAGAGGCTGAGCAGCACCCGAGCCCACAGACCGTCGGCCAGCGGACGGGAGAGCACCACCCCGTTGCCGCCGGTCAGCGCCCGCCCCTCGACCAGGGCCCGCTCACCGTTGACCGAGCGGCGCGCCGACACGTTGCGCCCCTGCCCGATCCGCTGCACCACGCGGGGTGGCAGACCGGCCCGGTCGACCGCCCCGCGCCGGATCAGGTACGCGTCGATGCCCTGGTTGCGCAGTTGCTGGATGAGCCGCTCCTCGTCGGCGCCACGCCCACGGTCGAGGCGGGTCCGCAGCACCTCGGCCGCGAGGCGGGCCTGGGCGGCGAGCGCCTGCTGCTCGCTCCGCTCCGCGCCCCGGATCGCCAACGGCACCGCGACGATTGCGGTGACCAGCACCGACACCAGCGCCACCGCGCAGGTGACGAGCACCGCGCGGGCGGTGAGCGTACGGCCGAGTCGGCCTCGTCGAGGTGCGGCGGGTGGGCCTGCGCCGACCACCGGCAGGGCCATGGTCGGCGGCTCGACCCCGGGGTGGTCAGGCATCGACCGCGTACCCCACGCCGCGGTGGGTCCTGATCACGCTCGCCGGGCCGAGCTTCGCCCGCACCTGGGCGACGTGCACGTCCACCGTCCGGGTGCCGGCGTGCGCCGCGTAACCCCAGACCCCGGCCAGCAACTCCTCCCGGGTGAAGACCCGACCGGGCCGGGCCATCAGGTGCGCCAGCAGGTCGAACTCGGTCGAGGTGAGCTGCACCGGAGCGCCGGCGGCGGTGACCGTGCGGCGGGCCGGGTCGAGCGTCACCGGGCCGACGACCCGTGGTCGGTCCGCGCCCTCCGGGCCACCTGCGGAACGACGCAGCACCGCCCGCACCCGGGCGACCAGCTCCCGTGGGCTGAACGGCTTGGTGACGTAGTCGTCGGCGCCCAGCTCGAGGCCGACGATGCGGTCCACCTCGTCGTCCCGGGCGGTGAGGAAGATGACCGGAGTCCAGTCGCCGGCCTCGCGCAGCTGGCGGCAGATCTCGGTGCCGGGCAGGCCGGGCAGCGCGATGTCAAGGACGCAGGCCACCGGTCGCAACCGGCGGGCCGCGCTCAGACCTGCCGTACCGTCGCGTTCCAGGTGGACGCCGAACCCGTCCCGGGTGAGGTAGAGCCGGACCAGGTCGGCGATGCTCGGCTCGTCCTCGACGACGAGGACGAGCCCGCGATGCGGTGGTTCGACGGTCACCGGCCCATGATTGCCGACCCGGTGGGCTCGGCGCGATCGGTGCGTGTTCGAGTTCGGTAAAGGCGGTGCGAGGCCCGACCGGGGTGTCAGCTCACCAGGACGGGGCGAACATCCCGGGCCGCGCGGCGGCCGGCGCGTCACCGATGCTTGCGACGACCCGCGCGCCGGACGGCCGCAGGCGGGTCCGGAAGGCCTGGTTGAGCAGCGCGTCGAGCTGCCAGACCTGCTTCGGGTGGCTGGTCCGGATCAGGAACCGCTCACGGATCCCGTCGATCGCGGTGGCGGCCATCTCGACCGACTGCAACCGCGGGTCCGGGCTCCAGGTGACGTTGCTCAACTCGCGCAGCTCGGTGTTGAGGTGCAGGCGCAGTCGGTGCAGGAGGCGGGTCTGCTGGGTCACCACCAACCGACGGTGGGTGAGCAGCAACAGGTAGTCGCCGGTGACCGGGCGGTCGGGGCGGCTGCACCGGGTGACCAGGATGGTGGCGTCACCGGAGCCGACGCAACGCCGGAAGACCGGCATGTGCCGGCTCACCGTCTGCACGGCCAGGCCCGCCTCGGCGGCGGCCGGGAGGAACGTTCGGGAGAAGACGTCCATGACCTGCCCAACGACGTCCCCAGCGGGGTGACGTGGGTCACGCGACTTTTTTGGAAGTTCCACGCCGTCTGTCGCACTGCCTGTCCGACTTCCGACTCCGACGGATCGTGGTCAGGAGTTCGGCTGAAGAGGGCTGGCGGCGAAGAGCTCCTCCAGCCAACCCGGGACCGCGTCGGCGTACTCGGCGCGGGACTCCTCTGCGGTGTCCAGTGCGCGACGCCAGGAGAGCGACCGGCTCACCGGCCCCAGGCCGATCGCGAGGTCGACGGCCTCGACGAGCGTCCGGCGGTCGTACCTGTCGGTCCACGCCTCCAGGTAGGCGTCGCGCAACCGAACCAACTGGACGTCGTCCGCGGCGAGCTTCCGGGCATGCGCGACGGAGCGCAGGGTCACCAGCAGAGTGCCGAACGGGTGCGCCACCGAGGCGTCACCCCAGTCGAAGTAGCGATAGCCGGCAGCGCCGGCGAAGACGTTGCCGTCGTGCAGGTCGTCGTGTTGCACGGCGGCCGGAATACCGAGGTCGGCGAGCCGGCGGCACCGCTGCGCGTACGACGGCAGCTCGGCCCGCAGCCGCCCGTGCAGGTCTGGGCTGAGCCCGCCCTCGGCACCGAGCAGCAACGCCTCGTGATCGTCGAGCAGCTCGGCGAAGAGGTCGGCCAGCACCTCCGGGCGCTGATCCGGCACGCCCCGGGCGACCAACTCGTCGGCGCGTGACGCGCTCGCCAGTTGCAGCGCCGCGTACCCGGGTAGTGCCCGCTCCCAGTGCGCCAGGTCGGGGTCACGCGCCAGCACGTCGCGCAACGACTCTCCGCCGTCGGGGAGCAGCGACCAGCCCTGCGCCGGGTCCACCGCGATCGGCGTCAGCACCCGGTCGGGCGTCACCTCGGCGAGCGCCGCGATCAGGACCGCCTCGTGCACCGTGCCCGGGTTGTTGGCCTTGAACCAGACCGGGCCGCCGTCGGTGGGCACCCGCCACACCAGCGACCAGGGACGCACGCGCGGCTCCACCAACCCGGTCACCCGTCGGCCGGCGCTGCTCACCTGCGCGTCGACCCAGGACCGGGCCCGCACCTGCCACTGCTCGCCGGACCAGTCGGCGGCGCGCTCACCGGCGATCGTCGTCACGCTTGGCACCCTAGGTGGCCCGTCCGGGTCGAGGCGAGGCGTTTTCCGCCGCCGGTCAGACCAGCTCGACGATCGTGGCGTTGGCCATGCCGCCGCCCTCGCACATGGTCTGCAGGCCGTAGCGGAGCCCGTTGTCCCGCATGTGCTGGAGCATGGTCGTCATGATCCGCGCACCGGAGCCGCCGAGCGGGTGGCCGAGGGCGATGGCCCCGCCGCGCGGGTTGAGCCGCTCCGGGTCCGCCTCGGTCTCCGCCAGCCAGGCAAGCGGCACCGGGGCGAACGCCTCGTTCACCTCGTACACCCCGATCTCCTCGATGCCCAACCCCGCGCGGCGCAGCGCCTTCGCGGTGGCCGGGATGGGCGCGGTGAGCATGGTGACCGGGTCGTCGGCGGCGACCACCGCGGTGTGGATCCGGGCCAGCGGGCGCAGGCCGTGCCGGCTGGCCCAGTCGGAGGTGGTCACGGCGAGGGCCGCAGCGCCGTCGGAGATCTGGGACGCGGACCCGGCGGTCACCACGCCGTCGGCGCGGAACGGGGTGGCCAGCTCGCCGAGCTTCTCCAGTGAGGTCTCCCGGCGGATGCCCTCGTCGGCGGCGAACGTGCCACCACCGGAGAGCGGCACCGGGGTCAGCTCCGGATCGAACGCGCCGGCGTCCTGCGCGGCGGCTGCCTTCTCGTGGCTGGCCAACGCGAACTCGTCGAGCTGGGTACGCGAGAGACGCCACCGCTGGGCGATCAGCTCGGCTCCGACCCCCTGGTTGAACGGCAGCGGCGCGTCGTCGGCGAAGCCCTCGACGCCCCGGTAACGGGCGCGTAGCTGGTCACTGAACGGCATGCCGCCGGCCACACTGGAGCCCATCGGCACCCGGGTCATCGACTCGACGCCACCGGCGACCACCAGATCGGCCTGGCCGGAGAGCACCGTCGCGGCGGCGAAGTGCAGGGCCTGCTGGCTCGAGCCGCACTGCCGGTCCAGCGTCGTGCCGGGCACCGTCTCGGGCCAGCCGGCGGCGAGCACGCCGTTGCGGGCGATGTTCCACGACTGCTCGCCAACCTGGGACACGCAACCCCAGAAGACGTCGTCGACCTGGGCCGGGTCGAGCCCGGTGCGCTCGGCGAGGGCGCGCAGCACGTGCGCCGAGAGGTCGACCGGGTGGACCGTGGCAAGGCTGCCCTTGCGCCGGCCGACCGGGGTACGTACCGCGCCGACGATGACCGCGTCACTCATCTGTACTCCCCGGTAACTTAGGCTGCCCAGATCCTACGTCGTCCAGGCCCGCCTGCGCCCGGGGCTCCGATCCGGCGAACCGCTGGCATGCTTGGCGGGTGAATGAGACCTCCCCGGACCGACAGTGGCGAGTGCCGTCGAGCCTGCCGGCGGCGAAGCTGGCCGGCGCGGTTCTGCTCGTCGCGCTCGGGCTGCTCTTCTCCGACGGCGACCCGGTCCGGCTCGCGGTGGCCGCCCTGGCCGCCGCGGCGCTGGCCGGCTGGGCGGTACGTGACCTGGTCGCGCCGGTCCGGTTGGCGGTGGACCCGGCCGGGCTCACCGTCATCCGCGGCTTCGCCGGCCGGCGGCTGCTGCCCTGGTCGACGGTCGAGGCGATCGCCGTCGACAGGCGGCCCCGGCTGGGTCTGACAAGCGAGACCCTGGAGATCGACGCGGGCAACTCGCTGCACCTGTTCGGCAGGTACGACCTGGGGGCCACCCCGGAGGAGGTGGCCGCCGCGCTGCGGGCCGCCCGCCCGAACGCCTGATCGGTCAACCGAGCAGGTAGGCGGTGCGGACCAGCACCAGAGCGAGCAGGACCAGCAGGACGACCCCGCCACCGATCGTCTGCACGAGCGTGCGCCGACTTCGTGGCGCGTACGCGAGCACCAACGCCAGCAGCCCGCCGACCACCAGCCCGCCCAGGTGCCCGGGGATCGAGATGCCCGGCACGGCGAAGGTGAAGACGAGGTTGATGACGAGGATCGGCACGATCGCCGAGGTGCTGTGGCCGAGACGTCGCATGATCACGAAGATCGCGGCGAAGAGCCCGAAGGTGGCCGTCGACGCACCGACGGTCGGCGACTGGTTGGCGGGGCTGAACAGGTAGACGGCGACGTTGCCGCCCAGGCCCGCGATCAGGTAGAGGGCGAGGAAGCGCGCTCGACCGAGCACCGCCTCCAACTCCCGGCCGAGCACCCACAGTGCCCACATGTTCAGCAGCAGGTGCAGCAACCCGTAGTGCAGGAACATGGCGGTGACAAGCCTGTACCACTCGCCGGCCGCGACACCGTGCACCGGGCCGAAGGGGACGTACGAGGCGTAGCCGAGCACGCCGCCCCAGCGGGTGAGTGGTGTCTCGCCGCCGGCCAGCCCCCCGAAACCCGAACCGCCCGCTGCCGCGTCACCACCCCGGTCGGACGCGATGGACAGAAGCATGAGCAGCACGTTCAGGGCGATGAGCCCCTTGGTGACGAGGCCGTGCCGGCCGGCCATACCGCCGCCGAAGGCGGTACGCGCCGGCCGGACACTGCGACGTCCCTCGTCGACGCACTCCGGGCACTGGTGCCCGACCGAGGCCTCCCGCATGCAGTCCGGACAGATCGGCCGGTCACAGCGGGTGCACCGGACGTAGGTCTCCCGGCCGGGGTGCCGGTAGCAGACCGGGGTGGTCGGCGGAGACTCGCTCACCGGGCCGACCCTCCGTCCGCCACCGCTCGGTCCACCGGCACCGGCCGTGCTCCGGAGCGCTCAATCATGCGAGCAAAGGTACCTCGCCAGTCGCTCAGGAAGCAGACCGCTCGATCTCGACCCGCTCGATGACGACGTCCTGGAGGGGACGGTCGCTCGGACCGGTCGGGGTGTTCGCGATCGAGTCCACGATCTTCACCGACTCCTCGTCGGCGACCTGGCCGAAGATGGTGTGCCGGTTGTTGAGGTGCGGCGTAGGGGACACGGTGATGAAGAACTGCGAACCGTTGGTGCCCGGCCCGGCGTTCGCCATCGCCAGCAGGTACGGACGGTCGAACCGCAGCTCCGGGTGAAACTCGTCGGCGAACTTGTAGCCCGGGCCGCCCCGACCGGTTCCGGTCGGGTCGCCCATCTGGACCATGAAACCGCTGATCACCCGGTGCGAGATGGTGCCGTCGTAGTACGGACCACTGCCCGGCTGACCGGTGCGCGGGTCGGTGTACTCACGGTTGCCCTCGGCCAGGTCGACGAAGTTGCGGACGGTCTTCGGCGCGTGGTTGGGGAAGAGCTCCAGCCGGATCGGGCCAGCGTTGGTGTGCAGGGTGGCGTAGACAGCCTCGGCCACGGGTACTCCTCACTCGTTGGTCAGTTCCATGCGGATCCTCCCATGTGCCCGATCTGGCATCGCGGAGGCATCCGAAGGTGGAGGATGACGAAGGAACAACTCCCAGGAGGTAGGACCGTGTTTCGAATCGGGCGGCGCAAGTCCCAGGGTCAGTTGGCCAAGGCCGAGCTGAACCAGAGCATCAGCCACCTGATGCAGGCAGCCAACCACGCCGCGAAGGGCGCCGGAGCGACAGTCGGCCCGCGGGTCCAGGTGGCCCGGGGCTACGTCGCACCGACGGCGGCGAGGGTTCGTGACCGTGCGTCGACCGGCTGGGGGACGACGCTCACCACGCTGGCACCGCTGGCGGCGGCGGCCCGTGACGGCGCCGCGCAGGCCGGGCCGCTGACCAGGAAGGCCAAGTCGAAGACCATGCGGATCACCGGTAAGAAGAAGCAGCCGCGCCGTCGCGGCTCGATGATGACTGGCCTGTTGGCGGCGGGTGCCATCGCCGGGCTGGCCGGCGCGGTGGCGCTGCGTCGTCGCCGCGAGCAGCAGGAGTGGGCCGAGTACGACCCGACCCGCAGCACCCTGGAGCCGATGCGCGACGAGGTCGACTCCATCGAGGTCCGTACGCCGTCCGCCACCCGGGGGTCCGACGGTTCCGCCATGACCGGCGCGGCGGGGATGACCGGCGCGGGCAGCTCGGCGGTGGCCGGCGGCACCAGCGCCAGCACCACCGGCACGACCAAGCAGACCGGCGTCCGCCCGACCGACAAGGTCCCGTCGGTCGCCGAGGGCGCCACCGACGTCTCCGGTCGGCCGACCGACGACCTCACCAAGGCGCTGGGCAAGGACACGGCCCGCAACGGCCGCCGCTGAGGCCAGCGGCAGCGCATCAGGTGCCGGCGAGCGGGTCGACCCCGCCCGCCGGCACCTGCGCGTCGCGGGTCAGAGCCAGCCGTTGCGGCGGAACCAGCGGTAGAGGGCCAGCGACACGCCGAGCATGAGAGCCAGAGCCACCGGATAGCCGTACGTCATCTTCAGCTCGGGCATGTTGTCGAAGTTCATCCCCTCGACGCCGGCGATCGAGGTCCAGACCGCGGCGATTGCCGCCCAGGCGGCGATCTTGCGCATGTCGTTGTTCTGGTCGACGGTGACCTGGGCCAGCCGCGCCTGGAGGATCGAGTTCAGCAGGTCGTCGTAGGAGTTCACCTGCTCCACGGTGCGGCTCAGGTGGTCCTGCACGTCCCGGAAGTACTTGCGGATCTCCTTGGGCACGTCCCGGTTGACCTGTGAGGTAAGCGTCATCAGCGGCCGTTGCAGCGGCACCACCGCCCGCTTGAACTCCACCAGCTCCCGCTTCATCTGGTAGATCCGCTGGATCCGCCCGTGGCCGTGCCGGTCGAAGACCTCCGCCTCCAGCGTGTCCAGGTCGTCCTCGATCTGCTCGGCCACCTCCAGATACAGGTCGACCACCCGGTCGGTCACCCCGTACGCCACCGCCCACGGGCCGTGCAGCAGCAACTCCTGCTTGGTCTCCAGGTCGGCGCGGATCGGGGCGAGCCGGCAGGCGTCGCCGTGCCGGACGCTGATCACGAAGTTCGGGCCGATGAAGAGCATCACCTGCCCGGTCTCCACGACCTCGGAGTTCTCGGTCAGCTCGGTGTGCTCGCAGTAACGGGCGGTGCGCAGCACCAGGAAGACGACGTCGCCGAACCGCTCCAGCTTGGGCCGCTGCTCGGCCTTGACCGCGTCCTCGACCGCCAGCTCGTGCAGGCCGTAGGTCTCCGCGATCGCGGTCATCTCGGCCAGCTCCGGCTGGTGCAGGCCGATCCAGACGAAGCCGTGCTCCTCGCGGCGGGCCGCGGCCAGCGCCTCCGCGTACGTCCAGTCACCGGGCTGCCGCTTGCCGTCGACGTAGAGCGCGCAGTCGACCACCGCGCTGCGGTCGGTGCCGGTCGGGGCCGGCACGGGCGGCGAGCCGTCGGCGTTGAGGATCCGGGTCATCGCCCGGACCGGGGAGGGCCACGCCCGAGGCCGTAGGACCCGACCGGCGGTCGACGGTGCCGTCCGGTCCCGCTCTGTCCGATCCGTCATCGCGTCACCTCCCGCGCTCGGCTGCGGCTTGCAGGCTACGCCGACCGCGGTCGAGGAACGGTGTGACGGCGGTCGCGTGGAGGGGCGGCGCCGGGCGGGCCGGGCCGCATCGGGGGGTGTGCGGGGGACGACACGGCCCGCCCGGCACCTGTGGGGGCGGGAGGTGTGCTGCCGCGTCGACCCGGGCTGGGCCGGCCCGGAGACCGGGCGACTTCCGCAGCTGACGGGGTGACGCTCGCAGCATTGTGGGCCAGCCGGCCGCCCGGAGGGGAGCCCCGGGACGACCGGCATCGTCGTTCTGTCGGGTACCCGACAGACGGCTCAGCTGCGAACGGCCTCGACGGCCTCCGCGAGCCGCCGGACGCCCTCGTCGATCCGGTCGGCGGTCACCGCCGAGAAGGCCAGTCGTAGGGCGTGGCGTCCGCCGTCCAGCATGAAGTCGCTGCCCTTGACGACAGCTACCCCGCGCTCGGCCGCCGCCGGGGCGAGCCGATCGACGAGCACGTCCTCCGGGAACTCCACCCAGAGGAAGTAGCCGCCGTCGGGCTCCACGAACCGCGCCTGCGGCAGGTGCCGACGCAGCGACTCGGCGAGCACCTGGGCCCGCTCACCAAGCGCCGCCCGGACCGTCTCGATCGAGCGGTCGATGTCACCGGAGACGCAGAACTGGTGCACGATCGCCTGGGACACCATCCCGGGGGAGATGTAGAGGCTCGTCGCGTTCTTCGCGATCGAGGCGATCAGGTCGGCCGGGCCGACCAGGTAGCCGACCCGCACGCCCGGGCAGACCGTCTTGGTGAAGCTCGACGCGTGCACCACCACGTTGCGGGTGTCAAGCGAGAGCATCGACGGCAGCGCCTCGCCACGGAAGCGGACGTCCGCGTACGGGTCGTCCTCGAAGATCGTGAACTCGTACTCGGCGGCCAGGTCCAGCAGCTCCCGACGCTTCTCCAGCGACAGCGTCATGCCGGCCGGGTTCTGGTAGTTCGGGATGACGTGCGCAAGCCGGGGCCGGACCCCGGACTCCAGCAGCTTGCGCAGCTCGGCAGTGTCCAGGCCGTCCGGCTGGACCGAGACGCCGTGCAGCTCGCTGCCCATCCGCTTGAGGTTGAGCAGCGTCCGGTCGTACGTCGGGCGCTCCACCACCACCGTGTCGCCGGGGCGGACCAGGTGGTCGAAGAGGAACGCGTCGGCCTGGAGCGACCCGTTCGTGACCAGCACCTGGTCGGCCTCGACCCCATGCTTCTCGGCGATCCACTTCCGCAGCGGGACGTACCCGACGGAGGTGCCGTACGCCGTCACCCCCGCGGGGTCGGCGTCGAAGGCGCGGACGGCGGCGGCCTTGAGCCCCTCGACATCGACGATGTCCAGCGAGGGAGCCCCACGGGCGAAGGAGATCAACTGCTCGGCGGTCATGGATGTTGAGCGTACGGGCGGCAGCGGGGAACGCGCGGTCGGCACGGCGATGTCCGCATCCTGAGCCACCGGGTCGGGTGACCCTCCTCGTCCGGTCGGCCGCAGATCAGACCGGAAGGGCGAGCGCGTCGTGCTGCGCCGCCCGGGAAAGCCCGTCAAACTGCACGCCGAGCGCGTCGAGGAGCTGGCTCCAGTCGAAGTAGGAACGCCAGGCGGTGATCCGACCCTTGCGAGCCCGAACCACGTCTGCCACCTCCCAGCTCACCAGGCGGCCGGTGGGCGCGACGGTGCCGTACGGCGAGTGCAGGGTGCCGGTGTGGGTGCCGGTCAGACGCAGCTCGACGGCGGCGCCACCGCCCGTGCGGACCGCACCGATCGGGTCGACCCGCAGGTCCGGAAAGGCGCCGGTCCAGGTACGCAGGAGCGCCGGCAGCTCGATGGGGCGGACCGTCACACCCGGCATGGCGTAGAACGCCTCCGGGGCGTAGAGATCCGGAAGGCGGGCCACGTCCCGACGCAGGAGCATGGCGTACTGCTGCTCGACCAGCCGCTCCACGTCGCGCATCGGGACCTCCCCCACGGCCACGGCACCTCCGCGCCCGTGAGGGGATGCTTACCCATCGATCCGACCCGGCACACCACCCCCGGTCAGGTCGTCGCGACCGCCTGGCTCTCCGACCAGACCCGCATGATGTCCCGTACGGAGATCACGCCGGCCACCTCCCGGCCGTCGAGCACCACCAGGTGCCGGAACCCGCCCCGGGCCATCGCGGCGGCGGCCTCGGCCACCGTCCATTCCGGCCCGGCGTAGACGACGTCCCAGGTCAGGTGGGCGCCGGTGCGTTCCACGTCGCAGTCGAGGCCAGCGCCGATGGCCTTCAACACGTCGCGTTCGGTCATGATCCCCACGCCCTCGGAGTCCGGGTCGATCACGACCGCCGACCCGACACCGCGGGCCGACATCATCCGGGCCGCCTGGCGGAGCGTGTGCTCCGGACCGACGACGAGGACCTGGCTGGACATCGCATCCCGTACCTGCATCACGCATCACCCCTTTGGGACGGTGGCATTCGGTACGGACATGGTGGTCGGTGGATGTTTCCGGGACAAGAGCGGCATCGCACATGCTGCGGAGGCTGGCTACTGTCGGATGGTGTCCACCGAGCCCCTGCGCTGCGCCGGCGCGCTGATCGTCGACCACGACGGCCGCATCTTCTTCCAGCGCCGGTCACCCCACCGACGCCTGTTTCCCGACTGCTGGGACATCGTCGGCGGCCACCTGGAGCCGGGCGAGGACATCGACGAGGCGCTACGCCGGGAGATCACCGAGGAGACCGGCTGGGTCCTCTCGCACGTCCTGGGCCAGGTGGGCGAGTACCACTACGTCGGCGACGACGGTCTGGCCCGGACCGAGTACGACTTCCTGGTCCGCGTCGACGGCGACCTCGACCGCCCGACGCTCGAGGCCGGCAAGCACACCGAGTACCGCTGGCTGGCCGAGCACGAGGTGACGGTGCTCGACGAGCACCGCGACGTCAACGACGGGCTGATCCGGCGGATCGCGGAGGAGGGCTTCGCCGCCCTGCGGTCGATCGGTCTGTGAACACCGTCGAACTGACGCCCCACCGGATCGCCGGGCTACTCGCACCGGCCGTGGACCGGACCTTCCGCGCCGGCATGCTCGCCGGCCGGGACGGTGGTGGCGCCGAGCTGTCCCAGCGGTACGGCGGAGTGACGGCGACCGGCTTCCTCGTCGACCTGCGCACCCGGCTGGCCGCGCCCGGTGGCACCGTCGACGGGCCCGGGTTCGCGGCGATCACCCGCTACCAGGACCCGGTCGTCTGCCGGCGGACCGTGGACAAACAGGTGGCACACGGGATGGTCTACCGCGGCCCGGACGGCGCCCTCTCGGCCACCGAGCGTGGCGCCGCCTTCCTCGCCGAGCTGTACCAGGTGCACGCCGAGGTCACCGAGGAGCTGTGGGCGGGGCACGACGACCGGGTGGCCCGGCTGGTGGCCGTGCTCGGCCGACTGCTGTCGTACGCCCTGGTGCTCGCCGACGAGGAGGAGAACCCGGGCGACTCGGCCTTCACCGCGCTGGCGCCCCCGTACGAGCCGGACGGCACCCCGTTGGGCGTGCTGCTGCTCAACCGGCTCGGCGCGCTGCGACACCACCGGGCCGACGCGCACGCCGCCGCCTGGACCGCCGCCGGGCACACCGCGTCGAGCATCGCCGCCCTGCCGATCGGCCCCGAGCGGCTCGCCATCGAGCTGGAGACCGACCGGCGGGCCGCCGGCCCGTACGCCGCGCTCGGCACCGAGGAGCGCCTGACCATGCTCGCCGACCTGGCGGCCTTGCCCGGCTGACCCGGTTGACCGGAGCGGCACACCCGGCCGGCGCTATCCTCCAGCGGTGACCGGAGCAGGACGAGGGAGGATGTCGCGATGATCGGAATGGTGCTCGCGGCCGGCGCGGGACGACGGTTGCGCCCGTACACCGACACCCTGCCCAAGGCGTTGGTGCCGGTGGACGGCGAGACGACGATCCTGGACATCGCGCTCGGCAACCTCGCCGAGGTCGGGCTCACCGACATCGTGATCGTGGTCGGCTACGCGGCGGACGCGGTCGTCTCCCGCCAGGCGGACCTGGAGAAGAAGTACGGCGTCACGCTCACCCTCGTGCACAACGACAAGGCCGAGGAGTGGAACAACGCCTACTCGCTCTGGCTCGCCCGGGAGCACTTCGCCCGTGGGGTCCTGCTTGTCAACGGGGACACCGTGCACCCGGTGAGCGTGGAGAAGACCCTGCTCGCCGAGCGTGGGCCGGGCATCCTGCTGGCCGTGGACACCCTCAAGCCGCTGGCCGAGGAGGAGATGAAGACCACCTTCGACGCCGCCGGCCAGCTCACCCGCATCACCAAGCTGATGGACCCCGGCGAGGCGTACGGGGAGTACATCGGCGCGACGCTCATCGAGCCGCAGGTCGCCGACGCCCTCGCCGACGCGCTGGAGGCGACCTGGCGACGGGACCCGAACCTCTACTACGAGGACGGTTACCAGGAGTTCTCCGACCGGGGCGGGGAGGTGCGGGCGGCGCCGATCGGTGACGTCCCGTGGGTCGAGGTCGACAACCACGCCGACCTGGCCCGTGCGCGGGAGATCGCGTGCCGCTACTAGCTCGGAGCGTCCTCACCCCGCTGCACATCGACGTGCGACGCGGGGCGGTCGCCGACCTGGGCGCGATCCTGGCCGACGGGCGGATCTCCTCCGGGGGTGACGTCGCGGTGGTGGTCGGGCCGGGTCAGGGTGCCCAGATCGCGGAGCTGATCCGGCCGTCGCTGCGCTCGGCGGACGTGTTCACCGTCTCCGGCGGGACGCTCGACGCCGCCGACGACCTGGGCGGCAAACTGCGCGCCCGGTCGTACGACGCGGTCGTCGGCATCGGCGGCGGCAAGACCATCGACGTGGCCAAGTACGCGGCGACCCGTCGAGGGCTACCGATGGTGTCGGTGGCGACGAGTCTCGCCAACGACGGGATCGCCTCCCCGGTGGCCAGCCTGATCACCGACGGGATCAAGGGCTCCTACGGCGTACACATCCCGATCGGGGTGATCGTCGACCTGGACTTCGTGGAGAGCGGCCCGGACCGGCACAACCGGGCCGGCATCGGCGACGTGGTCAGCAACATCAGCGCGCTCGCCGACTGGGAGCTGTCCCGGCAGGTACGCGGTGAGCCGGTCGACGGGCTGGCCGCCTCGCTCTCGCGGGCGGGCGCCGAGGCGGTGCTCAACCACCCGGGCGACATGAGCGACGACGCCTTCGTGACCGTCCTCGCCGAGGCGTTGATCTCGAGCGGCCTGGCGATGGCCGTCGACGGCACCAGCCGTCCGTGCAGTGGGGGCTGCCACGAGATCATGCACGCGGTCGACGCGCTCTTCCCCGGGACCGCGTCGCACGGCGAGCTGGCCGGGCTGGGTGCGCTGTTCTGCACCTGGCTGCGCGGGGACCTCCGCCGCTTCGGCGAGATGTCGGCCTGCCTGGCCCGGCACGGTCTGCCCCGGCTCCCCGCCGAGGTGGCGCTCACCGACGACCAGTTCATCGAGGCGGTGCAGTTCGCGCCGCGTACCCGGCCGGATCGGTACACCATCCTCGAACACCTGGCACTGTCGCCTACCGAGACCCGGGAACGGCTGGCAGACTACGCCGGTGCAATCCGCGACCAGCTTGGCTGACCCCCGTCCCACCGTCGCCGACTTCCACCGGGTGAACCGGGGCGGCGGCCTGTTCAGCGAGTCGATCAGCCAGTGGCTGGGGGCCGTCTTCGCGCTCGTCGCCCAGCGGCTCGGGCTGCGACCGACCGCGTTGACGATCACCAACCTGGTGCTCGGGCTGGCCACCTCCGTCACCGTGGTGGCGCTCGCCGGCCCGGTCGCCGCCGGGGACGTACCGGCCTGGGTGGTCGGTCTGCTCGCCCTGGTCGGCTGGCAGGTGGCGTACTCCCTGGACTGCGCGGACGGGCAGCTGGCCCGGGTCACCGGCCAGGGCAGCGCGGCCGGTGCCCGTGTCGACGTGCTCTGCGACGTGGCCGCGCAGATCGCCCTGGTGGCAGCGCTGGCCGCCACCGCCGTGGCGCAGGAGCCGTCCACGCCGACCTGGCTCGTGGCGACCTTCGCCGGCACCTGGATGGTCAACCTGGTGACGTCGGTGATGCAGACCGGCCCGAACGCGGCGAGCATGGTCACCTCGACCTCGCTGCCGGTACGCCTGGTGAAGCTTGTGCGCGACTACGGCGCGGTGATCTTCGTGGCCGCCCTGGTGCTCGCCGTGGCTCCCGCGCTGGCCCTCTGGGTGATGATCGCCTTCACCATCGTCAACGGTGGCTTCCTGCTTGCCAGCATCGCCTTCTCGGCCCGCGCCTCCCTACGCTGACCCGCCCCGCCCGGAAGATCCATCGATCATGCCGGGAAGGCGGGGTGGTCGGGGCGGAGCAAGGCCGCCCGGGGCGAGGTTCAGACGTGGTCGGGGGTACGGGACAGGCCGGCGTAGACGTCGATGAGCCGCTTCGTGACCACGTCCGGGTGGAAGGTGCGTTCGTAGCGGGCGCGGGCGGTCAGGGCCAGTCCGGGCGCACCTGCGCGGGCGACCGGCAGGGCGGCTGCGAGCGCGGCTGGCTCCGGCGCGACCACCCAACCGGCCTCACCCTGGGCGATCCCGGCCGGCATCGCCGACCGCCCGACCCCGGGTGCGATCGGTGAGGCGACCTCGGCGGCGACCGGCGAGGCGACCGCGGAGGCGACCGCGGCGGGCCCGGTGCCGGCGGGCTCGTGCGGGGCGTCCGCCCCGACCAGATACGGAATGCCACCCAACGCCGTCCCGAGCACGGGGCGGCCGCTCGCCAACGCCTCGATGATCACGGTGGGCAGCACGTCGTGCCACATCGCGGCGGCGATCACCACGGCGCTCGCCTCGACGGCGGCCTGCACGCCGGCCCGGTCGAGCTGACCGAGGTAGACCACGTCGGGTCGCTCGGCCGCGGCCGCCTCCACGAGTGGGCGCAGTTCACCGTCGCCGGCCACCCGCAGCGTGCCCAGGGAACCCACCGGGTGCCGACGCCAGGCGTCCAGCAGCAGGTCGACACCCTTCTCCGGAGATAGTCGGGCCATGTAGAGGAACCCGTCACCGAGCGGCGCCGGCCGGCCCGGGTCGGGTACGGAGTTCGGCTTCACCACGATGCGGTCGTCCGGAATGCCGTAGTCGCGGAGGTGGTCGGCGATCGCCGAGGTGAGCGCGATGTACCGATCCACCGAGCGCCAGGTGCCCCGGTGCACGGCCAGGGTGGTCGCCATCAACGCGCTCTGCGCCGCCGAGTCGCGGTAGCAGCGGTGCTTGATCGCCGGCACACCCAACGCCCGACCCTTGCAGTCCTGACAGATCACGCCGTCCCGGAAGTAGATCCCCGACGAGCAGACCTGCCGGTAGTTGTGCACCGTCTGCACCACCGGCACGCCGTGCCGGTGCGCGGTCCGCACCACCCAGGGCGAGAGCAAGGGGTACGGGTTGTGCAGGTGCAGAACGTCGGGTCGGTGCTCGGTGAGCAGCCGGCTCAGGTCGTGCTGGGCGCGCGGCGCCCAGATCGGCGAGATCGGCAGGAGCGCCTTCGCCACCTTCGACATCGACGGGATCTCGTCCGAACTGCGGATGAAGGGCAACACCTCGACGCCAGCGGCGGTGAGCTGGGCGATCTCCGAGTCGACGATCGTGTTCTCACCGGAGGGCTGGGCTTCCCGGTACCGGTTGTGCGCCACCACGATTCTCACTGAGCTTGCCCTTCGTTCGCGGCTGTGCCGACTGTTGCTCGCGACTGCGGGGCTCGCAAGCTCACTCCTCGCGCTCGCGGCGGGGAGTCGCGAGCTCATTCCTCACGCTCACGGGAAAGAAGGCTACCGTTGGCTGATGCCCGAACTACCGGAGGTTGAGGCGCTCGCGGGTTACCTGCGTCAGCGCGCGGTGGGGCGGCGCGTCGATCGGCTGGAGATCGCCGCGATCAGCGCCCTGAAGACGTACGAGCCGGCGCCCACCGAGGTCGCCGGTCGGGCGGTGGTCGACGCCGGTCGGCACGGCAAGTTCCTCGATGTCCTCTTCGAGGGTGACCTGCACCTTGTGGTGCATTTGGCGCGCGCCGGCTGGCTGCACTACCGGGAGGCCTTCCCCGCCACCACTCCGCTGCGCCCGGGTAAGGGCCCGATCGCCGTGCGGGTACGCCTGGACGACGGTTCCGGCTTCGACCTCACCGAGGCGGGCACCCAGAAGAAGCTCGCCGCGTATCTGGTCACCGACCTCGCGGCGGTCCCCGGGGTGGCCAAGCTGGGCCCGGACGCGCTCGCCGCGGACCTGCCCACCTTCGCCGAGCGGCTGCGAAGCCGGCGGGGGCAGGTCAAGGGGGTGCTGACCGACCAGTCGGTGCTCTCCGGGGTGGGCAACGCGTACTCCGACGAGATCCTGCACGCCGCGAAGCTGTCCCCGTTCGCGATCACCGACCGGCTCACCGACGCTCAGATCGCCACCCTGCACGCCGCCACCCGACAGGTCCTCGGCGACGCGGTCGAACGGTCCCTCGGTCAGCGGGCCGCGGAACTCAAGGGCGAGAAGCGCTCCGGGCTGAAGGTGCACGCGCGCACCGGGCTGCCCTGCCCGGTGTGCGGGGACACCGTCCGCGAGGTGTCGTTCGCCGACTCCAGCCTCCAGTACTGCCCGACCTGCCAGACCGGTGGCAAGCCGCTCGCTGACCGTCGGTTGTCCCGCCTCGTACGGTGAGTAATTCCACTTCAGGACTACCGAGTGGAATCGCCCTCACTGAGTGGAAGCTCCGGTCCGCCGTTCTGGTCAGGCGCGCATCCATCGGTATAGTGGCCCGGTCCCCGGCTTCTGAAAAGGTGCGGAGCCGGCCAGATCCCGCCAGCACCGTCGATCGCCAATCTCCATCGGAGCGGCGACCGCTCGGAGCCCGCGTGGGAGACTGGGACGGTGGGCGACCGGGCCCTCACGCCGAGTGAGCGGCCCGTGTCATGCGGGAGGACATGGGTGAGGTGACGGCAAGCCTCCAGCGCCCGGTAACCAACGAAGGCCGGAGCAGACTCGTGCGGCACGTCGACAGCTTCGAGATCCAGCCGCCGACGCCGCCGTCCCACAACGGCGTACCCCGGTCGGCCTGGGCCCGAGCGCGACGCCGTGTCTCCCGCTGGCACCGCCCCTACACGGCGATCCTGCTGCTCCTCGACTTCGGCGCGGCGGCGTTCGCAAGTTGGATCGCGATCCAACTGTTCGATCAGGCCGCCTCCGGGTTCTCCGACCTCAAGCAGGACCCGACCTGGTTCCACACCGTCTCCTACCTGCTGCTTCCGCTCGGCTGGGTGGTCATCCTCTGGAGCAACCGGGCCTACGACCGGCGCTACCTGGGGCTCGGGCCGGACGAGTTCAAACGGGTCATCCGGGCCGCGGTGACAGTCGCCGCGAGCGTCTCGTTCCTCGCCTTCGCCACCAAGACCGCGCTGTCCCGCTGGACGGTCGGCACCGCGCTGCTCGGGGCGCTGCTGTTGATCCTGTGGGGCCGTTTCGTGGCCCGCTGGGCGTTGCACTACATCCGGCGGCGCGCCGGTCAGGCCGCGCACCGGATGGTGCTTGTCGGCACCCTGCCCGAATGTCTCGAGGTCTACGCGGCGGTCACCCGCAGCCCGGCCGCCGGGCTGATGCCCGTCGCCATCCACATCACCGACGGGTACGCGGCGGCCCGAGGCATGCCGACCCCGGTTCCGGTGTACGCCGGACGCGACGTGCTGGCGCTGGTCCGTGAGGTCGGTGGGGACACCATCGCCGTCTGCGGGTCGGCCAGCGCCGAGCCGGGCGAGCTGCGCCGGCTGGCCTGGCAGCTGGAGGGCTCCGGCGTCGACCTGGTGGTCGCCCCGCAGTTGACCGACATCGCCGGGCCCCGGGTGCACATCCGGCCGATCGAGGGTCTGCCGCTGCTGCACGTCGAGGAGCCGACCCTCTCCGGGCCGGCACTGCTGGCGAAGAACCTGATGGACCGGGTCGCCGCCGGCCTCGGCCTGCTGCTGCTGATCCCGCTCTTCCTGGCCATCGCCGTGGCGATCCGGATCTCCGACCCCGGGCCGGTCTTCTTCCGCCAGCCCCGGGTGGGGCACGAGGGGCGCACGTTCCGGGTGTGGAAGTTCCGGACCATGTACGTCAACGCCGAGGACCGGCTGGCCAGCCTGGTCGACCGCAACGAGACCGACGGCATGCTCTTCAAGATGAAGGAGGACCCTCGGGTCTTCCCGGTCGGTCGTTTCCTCCGGGCCACCTCGCTCGACGAGCTACCCCAGCTGATCAACGTGCTCTGGGGTGAGATGTCGCTCGTCGGGCCCCGACCGCTGCCGGCCGACGACGGTGACTTCCTTGGTGACGTCCGCCGCCGCCTGTTGGTCCGCCCCGGCATGACGGGGCTGTGGCAGGTCTCCGGCCGCTCCGACCTGTCCTGGGACGAGTCGGTCCGACTGGACCTCTACTACGTCGACAACTGGTCGCTGGCGTACGACCTGAGCATCCTGTGGCGCACGGTCGGGGTGGTGCTCGCCCGCAAGGGCGCGTACTAGAGGGTTGGCGCGACGGCCCGCAGGGGTGAGGATCGCTGCGTGGCTGCCAACCTCTCCGCCGTGGTCGGCGTCGTCTCACTCGTCACCGCGCTGACCGCAGCCCTGTTCGCGGTGCTGCGGCTGCGGGCCCGGCGCGGCATCGCCACCGCCACCCAGCGGGCCACCTACGAGGTGCTGCACACCGCCGGCCTGGCCGCCGACCCGCTGCGCGCGGGGCTGAGCGAGGCGGGCGCGGCGAAGGCCGTACGCCATCTGCGAGCTCTGGTTGGCGCGGCCGGGCTGGCGCTCACCGACGTCGACCGGCTGCTGGCCCTCGACGGACGAGGCACGCACCACGCAGCGGAACTGCTCGCGGCGGCCCAGCGAACGGTGTGCTCCGGCCGCTCGACCGTGCTCGGTGAGCAGGAGTTGCACTGCGATCGGGTGGACTGCCCGATCCGGGGTGCGGTGGTCGCACCGTTGCTGGCTGCGGACGGCCGGGTGGTCGGCGCGCTGGTTGCGGTCGCCGACAGCCCGCCACCTCCGGGGTTGGTGCAGGCCACCCTGGAGACGGCGCACTGGGCCGGCAACCAGCTCGCGCTGGCCGAGCTGGACTCGTCACGGGAGCGGCTGGCCCGCGCCGAGATCCGGGCGTTGCGGGCGCAGATCAGCCCGCACTTCATCTACAACGCGCTTACCGCGATCGGCTCGTTCGTGCGCACCGACCCGGAGCGGGCCCGGGAGTTGATCCTGGAGTTCGCCGAGTTCACCAGGTACTCGTTCCGGGCGCACGGGGAGTTCACCACGCTTGCCGAGGAGCTGCGGTCGATCGACCGTTACCTGACCATCGAACGGGCCCGGTTCGGCGACCGGTTGCAGGTGCGGTTGCAGATCGCCCCGGAGGTGCTGCCGGTGACGTTGCCGTTCCTCTGCCTCCAGCCGCTGGTGGAGAACGCGGTTCGCCACGGGTTGTCCCGCAAGCCGGGCACGGGCATGGTGAGCATCGAGGCTCGGGACGCGGGCGCCGAATGCCACATCACCGTGGAGGACGACGGAGTGGGAATGGATCCGACCACGCTTACCGCCGGCATCGCCGAGCTGGCCCGCGGCACCGGCGACCCGGGTGACGACACGGGCCAGCACGTCGGCCTCTCCAACGTCGACGAGCGGTTGCGCTCGGTCTTCGGGGACCGCTTCGGCCTGGTCGTGGAGACCGGGCTGGGCTCGGGCACGAAGGTGAGCATGCGGGTGCCGAAGTTCCATCCGGGCGTACGGGCCGGGTCGTGAGCGAGCGAACCGGGATGGGCGCGGTGAACGCGTCCGGCTTCCTGCGCGTCCTCGCGGTGGACGACGAGCCGCCCGCGCTCGACGAGCTGGCGTACCACCTGCGGGCCGACCCCCGGGTGGCCCGGCTGCACACGGCCGGGGATGCCACCGAGGCGCTGCGGCTGCTGCGCGACGCGGACGTGGACGTGGTCTTCCTGGACATCCGGATGCCCGGCCTGGACGGCATGGAGCTGGCCCGGGTGCTGCGCCGCTTCGCCCGGCCACCGGCGATCGTGTTCGTCACCGCGTACGACGACGGCGCGGTGGACGCCTTCGATCTGGGCGCCACCGACTACGTGCGGAAGCCGGTTCGCGCCGATCGGTTGGCCGAGTCGCTGCGCCGGGTGATCGGTTCGCGGGTGGTGCCGTCGCACCCGGCGGCGTTGGCCCGCGCCGAGGAGGACCCGACCATTCCCATCGAGTTGGCCGGGACCACCCGGATGCTGCCCCGCTCGGCGGTGCGCTGGGTGGAGGCGCAGGGCGACTACGCCAGGTTGCACACCGCCGAGGGGTCGCACCTGGTGCGCGTCTCGCTTGCCACGTTGGCGGAGCGCTGGGCCGACGCCGGTTTCGTTCGGGTGCACCGGTCGTACCTGGTCCAGTTGAAGCTGATCGCGGAGCTGCGGCTCGTCAACTCCGGCTACGTGGTGGTGATCGACTCTACTGAGCTGCCGGTGAGCCGGCGGCACACCAGAGAGCTGAAGGACAAGCTGGTCAGGGCCGCGAAACAGGATTGGAGTCGCTGAGTCGGGAATGGGCAGAGCCCTACCGTACGTTGTACGCTAGTCCGTACGACTTCCGGGAGGCCTGCCGTGACCGAGACCCCGTTCCACGCCGAAACCGAATTCGACAGGCAACTCGACCGACTGGTGCAGCTCGGTTATCCCGCCCTCGCCGGGCTTACCGAGAGCGCCTTCCGTGGCCTGGTCGCACCACTGCGGGCGCGCGCCGTCGAGGGCGCCGCCGGGCTGCCCGCCCCCACCGATGCCCGGACGCCGTTCCTGCTTGTCGTCGCCCGGGAGCTGATCGGGGTGCCGGAGCGGGTGGAGCTGACCACCCTTGCCGGCAAGAGCAAGCCCGGTGTCGTCGACCGGAACTACGCCGAGGACGACCTGCCCCGCTTCGACCCGATCAAGGAGTTGGAGGTGCCGGCCGGGCCGGCGTACCTGCTCTTCGACGTCGACCGGGGAGAGGAGTTCCGGAACCTGGCCCCCGCCACCGCGATGGAGGGGATCACCGCGCGGGGTCGACTACCGCTGAGCATCGACGAGGGGCTCGCCTTCATCACGCTGCACCCGACCGCCTTGGCGAGCAACAGGTGCTTCTCGCTCGTCGGCTCCCGCTGCGGCGACAAGCGGGTGCCGGCGCTCTGGATCAGCCAGGGCGCACCCAAGCTGGGCTGGTGCTGGTACGGCAACCCGCACACCTGGCTCGGCTCCGCCTCGGCCCGACCGGAACGCATCGGCCTGGAGTGACAGTCGGACGCCGACGTTGCGCAGGCCGAGGGGCCAAGCCCTGAGGTCAGAAGATGTCGGCCAGCGGCAGGACGAGAGGAAACGGCTGCTCGGTGCGGTAGCACTCACCGGTCGGCAGAACGGCGTGCTCGCGGTAACCGCCCGCGCCGTTCCCCAGCACGGTCAGGATCTGCTTACGGGGGTCCACCAGCCAGTAGAGCGGAATGCCGGCGGCCGCGTACCCGTGCCGTTTGAGCACCAGGTCGCGGCCGGCGTTGCTCGGTGAGATCACCTCGACGACGAGGAGCACGTCGGCCGGGTCGAGCGCGGCACCGCCGCTGTCCAGTGCGCTCTCCCTGGCGACGAAGAGATCGGGCACGAAGTAGGACGAGCGTTGCGCGCTGACCCCGATGTCCTGACCGACGAGCACACCGGCGGGGGCCTGCCGGTCGAGGATGCGGCGGAGGCGGTTGGCGACCGCGCCGTGGAAGACGTCCGCATGGGGGGACACGAGCAGGCTCCCGTCGAAGATCTCGTAGACCTGGTCGTCCTCGGGGAGGCTCTGGAGGTCGTCCACCGTCCAGGCGTCGCCCCAGCCGGGCCGGGCAGGGTTGGTCACCGTCGCACCTCCTCTCTACCCGACCACCCTGACAGCTCGGTCGGTTGTCCACAACGAGCCTCGGGAGTTGCCACACGCCAGCGGGCGTGGTCCCCGAGTTATCCACAGGCGTGAACAGTTCTCCACAGGTTGTTCACAACGCGACCCAACGATCTCCATGGCCGATCCCTACAGTCAGGACCCATGAACGAACGCCGGGTCCTGGTGGTCGAGGACGAACGAACCATCGCCGAGTCCATCGCCGCCCGCCTGAGGGCCGAGGGTTTCACCGTGGAGATCGCGGCGGACGGGCCGAGCGCGGTCGCCCAGTTCCACGCCGGACAGCCGGATCTCGTCGTCCTCGACGTCATGCTGCCCGGCTTCGACGGCCTGGAGGTGTGCCGCCGGATCCAGGCCGACCGACCGGTGCCGGTGCTGATGCTCACCGCCCGGGACGACGAGACCGACCTGCTCGTGGGGTTGGCCCTCGGCGCGGACGACTACCTCACCAAACCGTTCTCGATGCGGGAGCTCACCGCCCGGGTGCACGTCCTTCTGCGTCGGGTGGAGCGGGCCGCCGCCACTCCCGCGCCGCCCGCCATCCGCCTCGGCGACATCGAGATCAACGAGGCCGAGCGACGGGTCCGCCGGGCCGGCGCGGACGTGCACCTCACCCCGACCGAGTTCGACCTGCTGGTCCACCTCGCGGGGCGACCCCGCACGGTGCTCCCCCGGGAACGGCTGCTCGCCGATGTCTGGGGGTGGGGTGACGGGAGCGGCACCCGCACCGTGGACAGCCACATCAAGGCCCTGCGCCGCAAGCTGGGCGCGGACCTCATCCGCACCGTGCACGGGGTCGGCTACGCACTGGAGCTGCCGTCGTGACGGCGACCCTGCTCACCCGCCTGGACCGGGTGCTGGAGCTGCTGCCCCGACCGCTGGACCCGGTGCGCTCGATCAAACTGAAGCTGGGCGTGCTGCTCGTCGCGTCCGGCGCGGCGGGGCTGGCCTACTTCTCGTACGGCATCGGCTGGCCGCCACCGGTCACCTCGGCGACCGCGATCGCCGTCGCCCTGCTCACCTCGCAGGTGCTCGCCCACGGCATGACCTCGCCACTGCGGGACATGACCGCAGCCGCCGGTGCGATGGCCCGGGGCGACTACACCCGTCGGGTGCGTGCCACCTCCCGAGACGAGGTCGGTGAGCTGGCCCAGGCGTTCAACAAGATGGCCGAGGACCTGCACGCCGCCGACCAGCGCCGACGCGAGCTGATCGCGAACGTCTCGCACGAGTTGCGTACGCCGATCACCGCGTTGCAGGGCGTGCTGGAGAACATGGTGGACGGGGTGGCCGACCCCGAACCCGCGGCGCTGCGCTCGGCGTTGGCCCAGACCGAACGGCTCGGGCACCTCGTCGCCGACCTGCTCGACCTGTCCCGCCTCGACGCGGGCGTGGTGCCGCTGCGGCGCGTACGCATCGACGTGGGGGACTTCCTCGACGAGGCGGTGGAGCACGCCACGGCGAGCGCGTCCGGTGCCGGTCTGGACGTGCGCTTCCAACTCCGTGACCTGCCGGCGCCGCTGACGGTCCACGCGGACCCGTGGCGGCTGCACCAGGTCTTCGCGAACCTGCTCGACAACGCGGCGCGACACAGCCCACCCGGTGGCATGGTGCGGGTCAGCGCGGAGGAACACGGCGACCAGCTCAGCTTCGAGGTGAGCGACGAGGGCCAGGGCATTCCGCCGATCGAGCGTTCCCGCGTCTTCGAGCGGTTCACCCGAGGCGACCGGTCGGCCGGCGGCGGGACCGGGCTCGGCCTGGCCATCGCCCGTTGGGTCGTCGAACTGCACGGCGGTCGGATCCGCGTCCTCGACCCCGCCCGACCAGTCCACGGTGCCCGGCCCGGCTGCCGCATCCAGGTCACCATCCCGTGCGACGGGCCATCCCGAGGAGAGGCAGCATGACCAGCCCCGGCAGTAGCCCGCTCCCGGCCACCGGGCCGCAGGACTCCCCGGCGGTGAGGCCCGGCCCGGCTGCCACACCTGTCGCCGGCCGACCTCAGGCGTCGCCGCTCACACCTGCCCCGCCCCGGCCCCCGTCGCTGATCACGCGCCGCTGGCCGGGGCCTCCCGACTCCGCCCGCCCGCTGGCGCTGGGGGCGCTGGCGGCTGCGGCGGTCGTCGGCGCGTCGACCCTGACGATGGTTCGTCCTGGTCTCGGCTGGCTGGTGGCGGCGCTTGCAGTCACCGCCGCCCTCGTCGCCGCCAGCGTCCAGGCGGCCACCGCCCGTCCCGGTGCCACGGGGGCACCGGGGCGGGCGGAACAGGCCATCTGGGCCGTCTCGACTGTCGCGCTGACAGCCGTCGGCACGGTCCGGGCCGCGGCCTGGCTCTTCGCCCTCTGCCTGCTCGCGGCCCTGGTGACCGGGACTCTCGCGGTGACCGGCGCGCGGAGCCCGCTCGGGATGCTGCTCGCCGCGACACTGCCGCCCGCCGCGGCGGTACGGGCCCTCCCGTGGGCGGCACGCGGAGTACGGGACACCCGCCCGGCGGGGTCCGGAATCGGCTTCGGGCGCATCCTCACCAGCCTGGCGATCTCCGCCGTGCTGTTGGCGCTGTTCGGGGTGCTCTTCGCCTCCGCCGACGCGGTCTTCGCCGAGCTGGTCACCGGCCTACTGCCGGACGTCTCGCTGCCCGCCGCGATCGGCTGGACGTTCCGCCTGGTGCTGATCGGCGGTGTGCTGCTCGGAGGCGCGTACCTGGTCAGTCGCCCACCCGACCTGGAGGGCCTACGGCCGCCGCCGTCGCGCCCGGTCCACCGGCTGGAGTGGACAGTTCCGCTGGTGTTGCTCGACGCCCTGTTCGCGGCGTTCGTGCTGGTCCAGCTGACGGTGCTGTTCGGCGGCGCGGGGCACGTGCTGCGGACGGCCGGGCTCACGTACGCCCAGTACGCCCGGGGTGGTTTCTGGCAACTGCTCGCCGTCACCGCGCTCACCCTGCTGGTGATCGCCATCGCCGCTCGCCGCGCACCGAAGGCCACCCGGGCAGACCGGCTGCTGGTCCGGATCCTGCTCGGCACGCTCACCGTGCTCAGTCTGGTGATCGTCGCCTCGGCGCTGTACCGGATGCAGGTCTACGCCGACGCCTACGGGGCGACCCGGCTGCGGCTCGCCGTGGCGACCGTGGAGCTGTGGCTCGGCCTGCTCTTCCTCCTGGTCGGGGTCGCCGTGGTGCGGCTGCGGGCCGAGTGGCTGCCCCGGTTGGTGATCGGCACGGCGGTGCTGGCCCTGCTCGGCCTGGCACTTGTCGATCCGGACCGGCTGATCGCCGACCGGAACGTCGACCGTTACCTGCAGACCGGCCGGTTGGACGTCGACTACGTGTCCGGGCTGTCGGCCGACGCCGTGCCGGCGCTGGCCCGCCTACCCGACCCGATCCGCGTCTGCGCGCTGACCCAGATCGCCGCCGAGCAGCCCCGGGACGGCCTCTGGGCGACGAACCTCGGTCGGCTGCGGGCCCGAGCGGAACTCGACACGATTCCGGTGAACACCACCCTGACCTACTGCCTCGACCTGAAGCGCTGGTGAGCGTGAACGCTTGACAATCGCGCACGGCGGGCGAGACTGCCGGGGTGGCCAAGCAACTCCCGGACGTGGGGTCGAGCGGTGCGGTGCCGCCGCCCCGGCGGTCCCGGATCGTGCTGGCCGAGATCACCCGGCAGGACACCCGCGCCGACCGGACCCGCGCCGAGCTGGCCCAGCAGACCCAGGTCGGTGAGGCGCTGGTCCGCGGCCTGGTCCGGGCCCAACTCGCGTTGGCGCTGCGGCTGTCCCTGGTGGTGGCCATCGGGTTGGGCGGGCTGCCCTGGCTGTTCGCGATCGCGCCGTCGCTCGGCCGGACCACAGTCGCCGGCGTCAACCTGCCGTGGCTGCTGCTCGGAGTGGCCTCCTTCCCGTTCCTGATCGCCGTGGGCTGGGCGTACGTACGGTTGGCCGAGCGCAACGAGCAGGACTTCACCGACCTGGTGCAACGGCCGGAGCGCTGAGTGGGCAACGACTTCGTGGTCCCGGCCATCGTCGCGGTCACCCTGGTCACCGTCGGGATCGGCTTCTACGGGCTGCGGTTGGCCCGCACCACGTCCGACTTCCTGGTGGCGTCGCGGGCGATCAGCCCGACCTGGAACGCCGCCGCCATCGGTGGGGAGTACCTGTCGGCGGCGAGCTTCCTCGGCATCGCCGGGCTGGTCCTCAAGTACGGCGTGGACGTGCTCTGGTATCCGGTCGGGTTCGCCGCCGGCTACCTGGCCCTGCTGCTCTTCGTGGCTGCGCCGCTGCGCCGCTCCGGGGCGTTCACCCTGCCCGACTTCTGCGAGCTGCGGCTGGGGTCGCATCGACTCCGCATCCTGGCCACCGCCTTCGTGATCTTCATCGGTTGGCTGTACCTGGTGCCGCAACTCCAGGGCGCCGGGCTGACCCTGGCCACGGTGGCCGGCTCCCCGTACCCCCTCGGTGCCCTGCTGGTGGCCGCCGTGGTCACCGCGAACGTGGCGTTGGGCGGCATGCGGGCCATCACCTTCGTGCAGGCCTTCCAGTACTGGCTCAAGCTGACAGCTCTCGCCGTACCCGTCATCTTCCTGGCCCTGCAGTGGCAGGCCGACGGCCGCCCGGCGGTGACCCCGCCCGACGGGCCGACGTTCCGGGCCGCGACCACCGTCGTGGTCGAGCACCGCGCGACCCTCACCCTGCCCGACGGCGACATCCGGGAGGTACGCCCCGGCGACGAGCTGACCTTCGCCGCCGGTGATCCGGTGCCGGGCGTCTCCGGGGTGGCCACCGACGCCAACGACTGGTTGCTGCCGAGCGCCGCCGGCGACGACGACCGGGGACTGTTCGCCACGTACTCGCTGATCCTGGCCACCTTCCTGGGCACCATGGGTCTGCCGCACGTGCTCGTCCGCTTCTACACCAACCCGGACGGCGCGGCGGCGCGCCGGACCACCCTCGTCGTGCTGGCGCTTGTCGGCGCCTTCTACCTCCTCCCCACCCTGTACGGCGTGCTCGGCCGGATCTACACCCCGCAACTGCTGCTCAGCGGCCAGACCGACGCGGTGGTGGTGCTGCTGCCCGGCGCGGCCCTGGGCGACGGGCTGACCGGGCGCCTGCTCGCCGCGCTCGTCGCCGCGGGCGCGTTCGCGGCGTTCCTCTCCACCTCGTCCGGCCTGCTGACAAGCGTCGCCGGGGTGATCTCGACGGACGTGCTCGGTCGGGGCTCGGTACGCGGATTCCGGCTGGCCACCGTCATCGCCGGTGGTGTGCCGGCGGTGCTGGCGCTGCACGTCTCCGGACTGGACGTGTCGCAGGTCGTCGGGCTGGCCTTCGCGGTCGCCGCGTCGAGCTTCTGCCCACTGCTGGTGCTCGGCATCTGGTGGCGCGGGCTGACCGACGTGGGCGCCACGGCCGGCGTGGTGGTCGGCGGTGGCGCCGCGATCGGCGCGGTGGTGGTCACCGTGCTCGGCCCGGCGCTGTCCGGCTGGCCGGCCACGCTCATCGCGCAGCCGGCCGCCTGGACGGTGCCGCTGGCCTTCACCGTGATGGTCGTCGTGTCGATGGCAACCCGCCGGCGGGCCCCGGCCGACGTCGCGGCCACCATGCTCCGCCTGCACACCCCGGAAGCCCTCCGCATGCAATGAGCGCGAAGATCCCGCCGACGCTTCTATAGGTGGGCCGGTTCCGGGAGGTTGGCATCGGTAGGGTTCGACGTCGGTGATCGACGAGTGACTCATGCAAGATCTGGCCGCCA
>NZ_JBSGIV010000041.1:0-62893 GCF_053605225.1 Micromonospora sp. NPDC003944 | reverse complement strand
CGGTCAGACCACTGCGGACCCGACGAAGCGTGCCGGCATCTACGCCGACCTGCAACAAAAGGTCGTCGCCGAGCAGGCCCTGCTGCTGCCGCTGTACGCACCGGCTGACCAGATCGCCGCCAGCACCGGCGTCGGCGGGGTCCGCTTCGAGCCCACCGCCGGGGTACCCGCGAGCGCGTACGACCTGTGGATCGGCAAGTGACATGAGTAGCCCACCCGTGCGTGCCGTGGCCCGCAGGCTCGGCGCCGGCCTGGTCGTCCTCTGGGTCGCGGCCACCGCCGCCTACCTGGCGCTGCTGGCCGCTCCCGGCGACACCGTGGACAACATCGTCGCCGACGGTGCGGACACCCCGCAGATCCGCGCCGAGATCATCGCAGACTGGGGTCTGGACCGGCCGGCCGTCGTGCAGTACCTCGACTACCTGGGCCGGTTGGGTGGCGGTGACCTCGGTCGCTCCTACCTGCTGCACCGTCCCGTCACCGAGGTCATCGGCGAACAACTCGCCCCCACCCTCACCCTCGCGGTCGCCGCCGCCGGGCTCGGGGTGCTGCTCGCCCTGCTCATCGCGGTGGTCACCGCCGGGGACCGGCGACCGTGGCTGCGCCGGGTCAGCTCCGGCACCGAGCTGCTGCTGGTCTCCACCCCGTCGTTCCTGATCGGGCTTCTGCTGCTCAGTGTGCTGTCGTTCCGGTTCGGGTTCTTCCCCGTCTCGGGCGACCAGGGAATCGCCGCGTTGGTGCTCCCCGCCGTGACCCTCGCGCTGCCCATCGCCGGGCTGCTCGCCCAGGTGCTGCGCGACGGCATCGACAAGGCCCTCGACGAGCCCTTCGTGCTCACCGCCCGCGCCCGAGGCGTACGGGAACGAACGGTGTTGGTACGCCACGCGTTGCGGCATGCCTTCCTGCCGGCGGTCAGTCTGGCCGGCTGGGTCTTCGGCATCGTGATCGGCGGCACCGTCATCGTCGAACAGGTCTTCGGCCGGCCCGGTCTCGGGCAGGTCACCCTCACCGCGGTCACCACCCGGGACATGCCGGTGGTGCTTGCCGTGGTCACCCTCTCCGCTGCCGGCTACGTCGTGGTCAACACCACCGCCGACCTGGCATACCTGCTGGTCGACCCGCGTCTGCGAAGGAACTGAACCGATGACCGTCACCCTGGGCCCCCCGCTCACCGACGCGCCCGCCCGGCTCCTCGTCGACCCGGCCGAATCAGCCGTACGCCGACGGTCCCGGCCGCGACCCGGCCTGCTCGCCGCCGGGGCGTACCTCATCCTGCTCGTCGTCGCCGCGGCCTGGCCGGCGGCGCTGACCTCCACCGACCCGCTCGCCGCCGACCCGCTCGCCGTGCTGAGCCCGCCCGGCCCCGGGCACTGGTTCGGCACCGACCACCTCGGCCGCGACGTCCTGACCCGGGTCGTGTACGGCGCCGGTCACTCGCTCACCATCGGCGTCGCCGCCACCGCGATCGCGGTGTCCGGGGGCGTGCTGCTCGGCCTGCTCGCCGGCCTCACCCACCGGGTCGCCGACGAGGCGCTGAGCCGCACCTTCGACGCGCTGTCGGCATTCCCCATGTTGCTGCTCGCCCTGCTGTTCATCGCCATCGCCGGCCCCGGCACCGCCAGCCTGATCGTCGCCATCGGCATCGCCACCCTGCCACACCACGCCCGGGTGGTCCGCGGTCAGACGCTCGTCGTCCGCCGCTCCGGCTATGTCGAACAAGCGGTCACGTTCGGCCAGTCCCGGCCCCGGCTGGTGCTGCGGCACGTGCTGCCCAACGTGGTCGGACCGGTGCCGGTGCTCGCCGTGATCGGGCTCGGTGAGGCGATCCTCGCCGCCGCGGGGCTCAGCTTCCTCGGGATGGGTCCGCAACCGCCGTCGCCGGAGTGGGGCGCGATGCTCTCCGAGGGGCGCAACTACCTCCAGGTGGCCTGGTGGATCAGCATCCTGCCCGGCCTGGCGGTCACCGCCACCGTGGTGTCGCTGACCGTTGTCGGCCGGCGCTGGCAGGCCCGTTTCGACGGACGGCGGCGCTGATGGCCCCGCTGGTCACCGTCGAGGACCTGCACGTCGACTTCGACACCCCGACCGGTCCGGTGGCCGCCGTGCGCGGCGTCAGCTTCGCGGTCGAGCGTGGCGAGTGCCTGGCCGTCGTCGGGGAGTCCGGTTCCGGCAAGAGCGTCACGGCTCGTACCCTGGTCGGTCTCGCCGGGCCGGGAGCGCGGGTCCGCGCAGCCCGGCTCGAACTGGCCGGCCATGATGTACGAGGTTATCGGCCACGGGACTGGCGGCGCGTCCGTGGCCGCCTCGCCGGGCTGGTCCTACAGGATGCGCTGGTCTCCCTCGACCCGCTGCGCACGGTGGGCGCCGAGATCGGTGAAGTGCTCCGCGCACACGAGATCGTCGGCCGCCGGGAACGGGCCGGCCGGGTCACCCACCTGCTCGACCAGGTGCACCTGCCGGAGCCGGAGCGACGCGCCCGGCAGTACCCGCACCAGCTCTCCGGCGGGTTGCGGCAGCGGGCGCTGATCGCCTCGGCGATCGCCGGCGAACCGGCTCTGCTGATCGCCGACGAACCGACCACCGCGCTGGACGTGACCGTGCAGGCACAGATCCTGCGGCTGCTCGCCGAGCGACGGGCCGCCGGGGTGAGTCTGTTGCTGATCAGTCACGACCTGGCGGTGGTCGCCCAGGTCGCCGACCGGGTCCTGGTGCTGCGCGATGGTCGGATCGTCGAGCACGGCCCCACCGACCGGCTGCTGCGGGCGCCGGTTCACCCGTACACCCGGCAGTTGCTGGCCGCGGTGCCCTCCGCGACGTCGCGGGGCCGCCGGCTCGCCGGGGCGTCCCTGGCCGGAGGCGCACGGGCAGCGTTGCCCAGCCGGCCCGAGGTCCGCGCCGACGACACCGTGCTCGACGCGGACGGCCTGACCAAGAGGTACGGCGAGCACACCGTCGTACGGGACGTCTCGTTCACCATCGGGCGGGGCGAGACGCTCGGCCTGGTAGGGGAGTCCGGGTCCGGCAAGAGCACCGTCGCCCGGATCGTCACTGGCCTGCTGGACGCCGACGCGGGCGCCGTCACCTTCGAGGGAACCGCGTGGGCCGGCGTGCCGGAACGGGCCCGCCGCCCCCTTCGGCGCAGGTTGCAGCTGATCTCGCAGGACCCGCTGAGTTCCTTCGACCCTCGCTACAGCGTCGGGCGGGTCGTCGCGGAGAACGTCGACCCCGACGTCAGCCGCGCCGACCGCCGCGATCACGTCGTGGACCTGCTGCGTCGCGTCGGCCTCGGCGCGGACCTGATCGACCGACACCCCCGGCAACTCTCCGGCGGGCAGCGGCAGCGTGTCGCCGTCGCCCGCGCCATCGCTCCCCGCCCCAGCCTGATCATCTGCGACGAGCCGGTCTCCGCTCTCGACGTCTCCGTGCAGGCCCAGGTCCTCGACCTGCTCGCCGAACTGCGCGCCACCGACGGCACCGCGCTGCTCTTCATCTCCCACGACCTGGGTGTGGTGCACCACCTCAGTGACCGGGTGCTGGTCATGCACCACGGCGCGGTGGTCGAGCAGGGCGCGGTCGGCGACGTCTTCACCTACCCCCGCCACGACTACACGCGATCTCTGCTGAACGCGCTGCCCACCCTGGTCACCGCCGGCCGCCCACTGGAGGAACACCGATGACCGAGAAGAGCCTGCACCTGGCCGTGGCCCTCGACGGCCTCGGCTGGCACCCCGCCGCCTGGCGGCTCACGCACGCCGACGCGACCGCGCCCCTGACCGCCCGCTACTGGAACGCCCTCGCCGGGGAGGCCGAACACGCCGCGCTGGACCTGCTCACCATCGAGGACAGCCTCGACCTCCAGTCGTCTCGGCCCGACGGTCCGGACGACCGCGTGGACGAGGTACGCGGACGCCTCGACGCGGTGCAGATCGCCGCCCGGCTCGCCCCGCTGACCCGGCACATCGGGCTGATCCCGACCACCAGCACCACCCACACCGAACCGTTCCACCTCTCCACGGCGATAGCCACGCTCGACCACGTCAGCGGCGGCCGGGCCGGCTGGCGGCCCCGGGTCTCCGCGCGCGGGTCGGAGGCCGGGCACTTCGGTCGCCGTGACATCCCGGCACTGGACCTGGGCCGGCTGGACGAACCGGAGGCCGTGCAGGTCGTCGGCGACCTCTTCGGCGAGGCCGGCGACGTGGTCGAGGTGGTCCGCCGGCTCTGGGACAGTTGGCAGGACGACGCGGTGATCCGGGACGTGCCGACCGGCCGGTTCGTCGACCGGGAGCGCCTGCACTACGTGGACTTCACCGGCCGGTGGTTCTCCGTCAAGGGTCCCTCCATCGTGCCCCGGTCCCCGCAGGGGCAACCTGTCGTCGCCGCGCTCGCGCACTCGTCGGTGCCGTACGCGTTCGCCGCCCGGCACGCCGACATCGTCTTCGTCACGCCGACCGACACCGGCCACGCCGCCACGATCGTGGCCGAGGTGCGGGCGGCCGAGGAGACCGTCGGCCGGGCCGGCACGCCGCTGCGCGTGTTCGCCGACCTGGTCGTGTTGCTGGGTGAGACGTCCACGCTGGCCAGGCACCGCCGGGACCGCCTCGACGAGCTGCACGGCGACGAGTTCACCTCCGACGCGACGCTCGTCACCGGTACCCCGGCGGAGTTGGCCGACCTGCTCGACGAGTGGCACCGCGCCGGAGTGGACGGTTTCCGACTGCGGCCCGCCGTGCTACCCGACGACCTGACCGCAGTCACCCGGGCGCTGGTGCCCGCGCTGCGGGAAAGGGGCCTGTTCCGCGCCGGCTACCCCGGCGGGACGCTGCGTGACCTGCTCGGCCTGCCCCGACCGGCCAGCCGCTACGCCGTCTCGACGACCGCCTGAGCACTGGAGACCAACATGCCCAAGCAGATCATCCTGGCCGCGCACTTTCCGGGCGTCAACAACACCACCGTGTGGAGTGACCCCGCCTCCGGCAGCCAGATCGAGTTCTCGTCCTTCGTCCACCTGGCCCGTACCGCCGAGCGCGGCAAGTTCGACTTCTTCTTCTTCGCCGAGGGGCTGCGGTTGCGGGAGCAGCGGGGACGCATCCACGACCTGGACGTGGTGGGACGACCGGACACCTTGACCGTGCTCGCCGCCCTCGCGGCGGTCACCACCCACCTGGGTCTGGCCGGCACCCTCAACACCACCTTCCGGGAGCCGTACGAGCTGGCCCGGCAGTTGGCCAGCCTCGACCACCTCTCCGGCGGGCGGGCCGCCTGGAACGTCGTCACCACCTCCGACGCGTTCACCGGGGAGAACTTTCGCCGGGGCGGCTACCTCGACCGGGCGCTGCGCTACGAGCGGGCCGCCGAGTTCGTGCGTACCGCGCGGGAGCTGTGGGAGTCGTGGCCGGCGCAGGCGATCGCGGGCGACCGGGACGGCGGCCGGTACGTCACCGAAGCCGCACCCGGCGCCTTCGCCCACCACGGTGACCAGTTCGACATCGCCGGGCACTTCACGGTGCCCCGCAGCCCGCAGGTGCACCCGGTGATCCTGCAGGCCGGCGACTCACCCGACGGTCGCGAGTTCGCCGCGTCCAGCGCCGACGCGATCTTCTCCCGACACGGCACCCTTGAGGACGGCCAGGAGTTCTACCGGGACGTGAAGTCCCGGCTCGCCCGGTACGGCCGCCAGCCCGGCGACCTGTTGGTCATCCCCGGTGTCACCTTCGTGCTCGGCGACACCGACGCCGAGGCGCAGGAACGCGCCCACCACATCCGCCGGCAGCAGGTCAGCCCCCAGACCGCGATCCTGCTGCTCGAACAACTGTGGAACCGGGACCTGTCCGGGTACGACCCGGACGGCCCGCTGCCCACCGAGGACCCCGACGTCTCCGGCGACGCGATCAGCCGGGGCCGGACCGGCATGTATCCCGACCCGGTCGGTACCGCTCGGCAGTGGCGGGCCCTGGCCGAGGAGAAAGGCCTCGGCATCCGCGACCTGATCATCGAGGTCACCGGCCGGCAGTCGTTCGTCGGCACCCCACACCAGGTCGCCGAGCGAATGAACCACTTCGTGCAGTCGGACGCCGCCGACGGGTTCATCCTGGTGCCGCACCTGACCCCGGGTGGCCTCGACGACTTCGTCGACCGGGTCGTCCCGTTGCTCCAGGAGCGCGGCGTCTTCCGCACCGAGTACACCGGGACCACGCTGCGCGACCATCTGGGTCTGCCCAGTGCCCGCCCGGTCCGCCCGGTCGGTGCGGCGTGAAGTTCCTGCTGATAACGCTCATCACCCACCTGCCCGACCCGGTCACCGGTCAGCGGAAGAGCACGACCGAGCGGTTCCGGGAGGTGGTCGACACAGCCGTCCTCGCCGAGGAGATCGGGTTCGACGGGTACGGCGTCGGTGAACGGCACGAGCGTCCGTTCATCTCGTCGTCGCCGCCGGTGGTGTTGAGCCACATCGCGGCCCGCACCTCCACCATCCGGCTGTTCACCGCGGTCACCACGCTCAGCCTGCTCGACCCCGTCCGCGCCTACGAGGACTACGCCACCCTCGACCACCTCTCCGGCGGGCGACTCGAGCTGATCATCGGTAAGGGGAACGGCGCCGCGCAGGCGCAGCTGTTCCACGTCACCGCCGAGGACCAGTGGGACCGCAACCGGGAGGGTTACGAGCTGTTCCGCCGGCTCTGGCGGGAGGACAGGGTCACCTGGTCGGGGACGTACCGGCCGTCGCTGACCGAGGCCGAGACCTGGCCGCGCCCGCTGCAACAGCCCATCCGGGTCTGGCACGGCAGCGCCACCAGCCGAGACTCCGTCGACCTCGCCGCCCGGTACGGCGACCCGATCTTCTCCGCGAACGTCACCAACCCCATCGAGCCGTACGCCGAACTCATTCGCCACTACCGGCAACGGTGGGCGCACTACGGGCACGACCCGGCGGACGCCCTCGTCGGTGCCGGCACCGCCGGCTTCTACGTGGCCCGCACCTCGCAGGAGGCGATCGAGCGGTACCGGCCGATCTTCGACGCCCGGGTGGCCGCGTTTCGGCGACTCGGCGTGCCACCGGTCTTCGGCACCCTGGAGGACGCCATCGACCGCAGCTCGATCCTGGTCGGCAGCCCGCAGCAGCTCGTCGACAAGGTGCTGCGCTACCACGAACAGTTCGGCCACGAGGTCATCCACCTCCAGGCCGACCACGACGGGCTTACCGACAAGCAGCACCGGGCGAGCCTGGAGCTGTTCCAGGCCGAGGTCGCGCCGGTGCTGCGTCGGGAGATTCCCAGCCGTCCCTTCCATCCGCCGACGCCCGCAACCGCCGCGGCCTGACCAGAAACGGGGTTCACCATGCCCTCCACGCCCCTGTCCGTCCTCGACCTCGCTCCGGTGCCCGCCGGTGGCACCGTCACCGAGGCCCTGCGCAACACCGTCGATCTGGCCCGTCGGGCAGAGCAGTCCGGCTACCACCGTTACTGGCTGGCCGAGCACCATCTCGCCGTCGGTGTCGCCAGCTCCGCGCCGGCCGTGCTCATCGGGCAGGTCGCCGCGGCCACCAGCGCGATCCGCGTCGGTTCCGGGGCCGTCCAGGTCGGTCACCGCACCGCCCTGTCGGTCGTCGAGGAGTTCGGCACCCTCGCCGCGCTCCACCCGGGCCGTATCGACCTCGGGCTCGGTCGTTCCGGTCAGCGGCGCGTCGAAGCCGCCCGAGAGGTCGCCGCGCCCACCCCGGCGCCTGTCGAGGCCCGGGTGGTCGACGGGCTGCTCATCCCGCCGCCGTTCTCCTACGCCCGGGTGCTCGCCTCACCGCGCTTTGCCCTGAGCAGCGCCCTGCTGCACCAACCGGGCGCCACGCCACCGCCCTTCGCCGAACAGGTGGCCGACGTCCTGGCCCTGCTACGCGGCGACTACACCGACGCGGACGGTCTCGACGCGCACGCCGTACCGGGGGAGGGCAGCGATCTCCAGGTGTGGTTGCTGGGCAGCAGCGGCGGGGAGAGCGCCCAACTCGCCGGCGCACTGGGCCTGCCGTTCGCCGCCAACTACCACGTCAGCCCCTCGTCGGTGCTCGACGCGGTCGCCGCCTACCGTGCCGCGTTCCAGCCGTCGACCGGGCTCGCCGAGCCGTACGTGGTGGTCTCCGCCGACGTGGTCGTGGGCGAGACCGACGACGCGGCACACCTGTTGGCCGCACCGTACGGGCCCTGGGTGCGCAGCATCCGCAGCGGCGAAGGGGCCATCCCGTACCCGAGCCCGGAACAGGCCGCCGCGCTGCCCTGGACCGACGACGATCGCGAGCTGGTCGCCGACCGGGTGGACACCCAGTTCGTCGGGTCGCCCGCAACGGTGGCCGAGCGGCTGCGCACCCTGCGAGACGTCACCGCCGCCGACGAGCTGCTGGTCACCACGATCACCCATGCTCACGCCGACCGGGTCAGCTCCTACGAGCTACTCGCCAAGGAGTGGAACGACTGATCCGACGCCGGGGCGGTGTGTCGCCGTCACCGGTGGGCCACCCCGTTCTGGTACGCCCACACCACGGTCTGTAGCCGGTCCCGCGCGCCGATCTTCGCCATCGCGCGCCCGAGGTGCGACTTGACGGTGCTGGTCTCGATGAAGAGCCGGTCGGCGATCTCGACGTTCGACAGGCCCTGCGCGAGCAGCTCCACGATCTCGGTCTCCCGCGCGGTCAGCTGGTGTGCCGCCGCCGCGTCCGAACGGGGAGCGGGCGTACGCCTGGCGAACTCCGAGATCACCCGACGGGTGACGGCCTGGTCGACGAGCCCGTACCCGTTCGCGAGGCGACGGATCGCCTCGATCAGCTCTTCCGGCTCACAGTCCTTGAGGATGAAACCGCTGGCACCGGACTCCAACGCGCCGAAGACGTACTCGTCGAGGTCGAAGGTCGTCACGACGAGCACCGCCGGTGGCGTCCCGGTCGCCTCGGCGACGATCTGCCGGGTCGCGGTGAGGCCGTCGCCGTGCGGCATCCGGACGTCCATGCAGATGACGTCCGGTTGCAGCCGGCGGGCCAGCTCGACAGCGGCGGAACCGCTCGACGCCTCCGCCACGACCTCGATCTCGCCGGCCTGTTCGAGGATGACGCGGAAGCCGGCGCGGACGACCGCCTGGTCGTCGACGAGCATCACTCTGATCATGCCGGGACCTCTTCCGTCGACAGTGCGGTGGCGGGACCGTTCGTCGGGAGTGTCGCGGCGACCGACCAGCCACCGGCCGCCGTCGGGCCGGCGGTGAAGGCCGCCCCGATCAGCTGGGCGCGCTCGCGCATACCGACAAGGCCGACGCCGCCGGTGCGCGCCGCCGGTACGCGTCGGGGCGTCACGGGTTCGTTCACCACCTCGAGCGACACCGAGCGGGGCTCGAAGCGGAGCACCACCCGCGCCGGAGCGCCCGGGGCGTGCTGACGGGCGTTGCTGAGCGACTCCTGCGCGATCCGGTAGAGCGCGACGTCGGCGATCGGCGGCACCTCGCGCTGCTCGCCCTCCCGGACGAACTCCACCGGGCCGGCGAGGGTGCCCGCGGTGCGGACGAGGTCGTCGAGCATGCCCAGACCCGGCACCGGGACGGCACCGTCGGCGCCCTCGTGCCCCGGCCGTCCGCGCAGGACACCGACGACGAGCCGCAGGTTGTCCAGGGTCTCCTTGCCCTGGCTCCGGATCCACGCCACGCCGGCCTTGGCGGCGGCCGGGTCCCGGTCGATCAGCCGCTCGACCGCCGCCGCCTGCACGACCATGCCGGAGAGGTGGTGGGCCGCCACGTCGTGCAACTCCCGGGCCATCCGGGAGCGCTCCGCGCCGATCGCCGCCTGGACCTTCGTCCGCTGCTCCCGGATCGCCTCGTCCGCCCGCACCCGGACCAACTCGACGTAGCGGCGGTAGGTGGCCACGTAGCCGCCGACGAAGGCCGCGCTGGCGTAGGTCAGGGCGCTCGCCGAGACGTACGCGGCGGCCGTCACCAGATCCGGGGTCACCACGACGGCCGCCGCGATCGACTCCGCCAGCACGACCGCGCCGACCGCCAGCAGCGCACGCCGAACCGGCAGCAACGACCCGACGGTGTACGCCACGACGAACGGGGCGATGCCCCGGATGGTCGCCTCGGGCAGCGAGACGCCGATGATGGGCAGTTGGAGACCGACGACGAGCGCGAGGCAGAGCAGTGGCCGGACCCGACGCAGGCACAGCAGCATCGCCTGCGCGCAGCAGATGGCGACGAGCAGCCAGGCCCACGTCGGGTCGAACGACACGCCGTCCTCCGGTGCCACGAACCAGAACAGCGCTGTCAGCAGCGTGAACGTCAGGACGGTCAGCGTCGTGGCCAGCAGACAGTCCCGGGCGAACACTCCGGTCACCCCGAGACGGGTGAGTCGTCCGTCGAGCCACTTCGTCAGTCGTGGTGTGCCGGGTTCGAGGTTGGCGTCGTCCCTCATGCGGTGCGCATCCTTGCTCCGGATCGTCCCAGGTCGGGCGGGTCAGTAGGAGATGTTAGGTGCGAGCAGGTGGAACTCCACGGCGAACCAACCCGCGCCGGCGAGGGCGACCAGGACCAGGCCGCTGCCGGCGATCCGTCGCCAGCCGACGTGTCGTCGGACGTCGTCCAGGAGCCGAACCGTGGCGGGCAGCACCCCGAGCAGACCGACAAGTTGCAGCACCTGAATGGTGCGCAGGGCGGCGGCGGGAACGTCCTGGAGGCTCATGATGCTGCCGATGCTCAGCACCCAGCCGGCGAACGCGAGCAGCGTGCCGGCGACGGCGAGGCGACTCAGGATCCGCGCGGTACGTCCCGCCCGCTCCCGGGGTGCCCCGCCGAGCCGACGGCGGACGATCGCGCCGACCGGCCAGGACAGTGCGGCCAGGAGCAGCACGACCGTCGACAGGACGAGCACCGGGATGGCCACCGTGGAGGCGCGGGCCGGTTCGACGGGCAGCAACGCGAACGCGGAGTCGAAACTGATCGCCTCGACCCGGTCGTCGGTGGCCCGCATGGCGATCGTGCGCTGCCCGCCGACCTCGCGCCAGACCCAGGGCGCCACCTCCTCGTAGAGCGCGGGGGAGTCGGAGAGCGGGCCCGGCTCCAGCAGCAAACGGTCGCCGTCGGCGACGCTGACCGTGGTCCGACCGACCAGGCCGATCGCCGTGAGGAAGTTGCTCCGTATCGCTCGCGAGGACTCGTACGTGCCGGCGGCGAGCGCGGCGTGCGTGGCGGTGGTCGCCGGGTCCGGGCCGGCGGTCGGATTCTCGTCGCGGGTGGGGAAGTAGCGGTCGGCGAAGCCGTTCACGATCGACTCGCGAAGTTCCTGGCTGTCCAGGGCCCCGGAGCCGTTGCTGTTGAGGGAGAGGAAGATGCCGGCCCGGTCGTCGGGGTAGATCTGCAGGTGGGAGTGGAAGTACTTGGTGTCGCCGCCGTGGCCGAGGATGCGGTGACCGTTGCGGTCCTCGGCGAAGAACCCGAGGGTCATCCGGGGCCCGTCGGCGAGCGTGCCCAACGACGTCGCGTCGAGTGCCGGCCGCTGCATCAGCTCGCGGGTCGGTCGGTCCAGCAGGGGAGCGAAGCCCACCTGCTCCCCGAGCTGGGCGAGCATGAACCGCGCCATGTCCGTCGCCGGGGCGCTCAGCGCGCCGGGCGGAGGCGTACCGACGATCTCGAACGGCGCAGCGGGTCCGGTGGAGGTGTCGTACCCATGGGACATCCGGTCGCGCAGGGCCGCCGGGAGGGGCTGTTCGAAGGTCGACGACGGCATGCCCGCGCGGTCCAGGATGGTGCGCTGGACGTACTCCTCGAAGCGCGTACCGCTCACGCGTTGGACGATGTAGCCGGCGAGCGCGTTGCTGTAGTTGGAGTACGCGGGGACGGTGCCGGGCTCGTAGATCTGCTCCGGCGGGTCGGTCACCAGGGCCCTGCGCAGGTCGACGTCGCCGCCGTCGGTGCCGATGAGGCCGGCGATCCGCTCCTCGAAGCCGGCGGTGTGCGTCAGCAGGTGCCGCAGGGTCACGGCCCGCTCGTAGCGGCGCGGCAGATCGAAGTCGAGGTACGTCTCGACGTCGGCGTCGAGGTCGAGCTTCCCGTCCTGCACGAGTTGCATGACGGCGGTGGCGGTGAACAGCTTCGACACCGATCCCATCCGGAACAGGTGCCGGTCCGGGTCGACCGGAACCGCTCCGCTGCCACCGTCACCGGTGTCGGCGTACCCGTACCCCCGGGTTGTGACGATTGTGCCGTCCTTGACGACGGCGACAGTGGCTCCCGCGATGTCGGTACGGTCCAGCGCGGCCGGCAGGAGACCGTCGAGCCAGGCGTTGACGTCGGTGTTGGTCAGGGCGGGCTCCGCTCCGCTGGGGCCGGCGGGAGCGGCCGGAATGCCGGCGGCCGGGGCCGGGTCGCCGGGTGACACGCCGCAGCCCGCGGTGGTCACGGCGACGACGGTGATGGCCGTGAGCGCCGCCGCGAGGCGGGCGGACCTTCCTGCGGGTCGCGGTGGGCGGGGTCGGAGAACGGTACGAGAGCGCATGGTCTGCCAGGGCCTTCCTCGGCGGAACGGGTGTCCGGAGCAGGTCCGTACGGCGTCACCCGGTGCCTGGTCCCAGCCTGTTCGAGCGACAGGCGTGGACCATCTGGCGCAGGACGGCAATGCGGCTACGACCTGAGGAGGAGAAAAGTGTTGTCCGTTCGCGTGAACCACCGCCCGTGCCAGTGCATCGGACCCTGTGACAGACACGCAGCGGAAAGGACCAGTCATGCGCGCCACGTTGCTTCTCGGTGTGACCCTCACCCTCACCGTCGTCGCCGGGTGCACGTCACCTGTCGACCGGGTCGGCGGCGACGCGGCACCCGCCGGCTTCGCGTCCGCAAGTGCGAGCCCGTCGGCGTCGAGCGTTCCGGCGACCCCGAGTGCCGGCCCGAGTGCCTCGGCCAGCCGCAGCTCGGGCGCTCCGGCCACCCGCACCTCCGGACCGCCCGCCCGGGTGAGCGAGATCAGGCGTACCGACTGGCCCAACGCGGTAATCCGCGACCTGGACTTCTGCGGTGAGTCGGACGATTCCGTGACCTTCCGGAGCGGGTCGAACGGCCTGGACGTGCCGTGCCGGATCCTGCCGGGCGACGCGCGGCCGGTGTACGCCGAGTTCCTGGTCGAGGAGCCGGCGAACGCCCCGTCGACCGAGGACGCCCTCGTCCTCGTCGAACTGGGCAACCCCGGCGCGGCCCGGCAGCAGGCGCTCGTGCCCGTCCAACTCGCGTACAACGGCCGGGACCGGCAGGCGCGGCCGATCATCGAGGGGGACGAACCGAGCCCGAGCGGCGACCGGGTCATGACGTTCGTCTCGTACCGGGTGGTGGGTCAGAACGTGCAGGCGACCGTCCGCACACTCGACGGCGGCACCGAGACCCGTCGCTGGCGCAAGGTCGACTTCGCCGGTAACTGGGAGCGGTACTAGGAATGCGCGAGCGGCTGGTCGTCCATCCGCAGGGTGCCGAGGATCTCGTCGGTGCGGTCGGCGCCGTCGATCTGTTTGACCTGGACGTAGACGCCGCCGGCACCGTCCGCCCCGACCAGGGTGACCTCGCTGAAGGAGATCGCGGTGCCGCCGCAGCCGGCCCAGCGCCGCACGGTCCCGCCGAGGGCGCCGACGGCGACCGCTCGCCCGGAGACACCGGTGCAACCGCTGTGAACGGGCAGCGTCGGCTGGTCCGTGGCCGTCAGAGCACGGCTCACGCCGACGAAGACACCCGGTGTCGCACTGTCCACGTCGGACCATTCGGTGAGGTCGGCCCCGATGAGCAGACCTGGGCGGCGCTCCTCGGTCAGGCCGACCACTCTTGGGTCCCAACCCCGGTCGCGCAGGTGCCTCGCCCAGCCGTCCGGCACCGCCACCGAGACGGTGCCTGTCGCGTCGCGTACCCGAGTCCAGTCGTGTGGTGCGGTGGCCGGGACGGTGGACCCGGCCGTGACCAGCGCAGCGGCCACGGTGCCGACGGCGGCGAGGGACCGGCGGACGCGGTGCGTGGGCGGGCGGGCCGTGACCTGCCGGGTGGCGAGCAGACCTTCCAGCGCGTCGGCGTACGCGGCCGCGGTCGGCCAGCGGCGGTCCGGGGCCCGGTGCAGGGCCCGGCGGACGACCCGCTCGACGGCGGCGGACGCGCGGGGCGTCGCCGCCACCGGCTGCCCCGGCGGCGACCCGGTGAGCATGTGCTGGGTCAGGGCGCCGATCGCGTACACGTCGGCGCGCACGTCGATCCCGCCGCCGGGGACGAGTTGCTCGGGTGCCATGTAGGCGGGCGTGCCGGCGACCACCGTGAACCCGGACGCGTGCGCGAGTGTCTTGGCCAGCCCCAGGTCGGCGACCAGCACCCGCTCCCCGGCCGCGGTGGCGTCGAACAGGACGTTGGAGGGTTTGAGGTCGCGGTGCAGCACCCCGTTGTCGTGCAGGACGGCCACCGCCCGGGCGATGTCGGCGGCGACGCGCAGCGCCTCGCGTACCGGCATTCGCCCGCCGTCCAGCCGGTCGGCGAGGGTGCCGCCCGTGGCGTACGTCATCACCAGGTATGGTCGGCCGTCGGGCAGCTCGCCGACGTCCAACACCCGGACCAGATGGTCGGAGTCGACCTGCCGCATGAACCGGGCCTCCTGCCGGAAGCGCCAGCGGATGTCGGCCCGCTGCGACCAGTTGTCGGCGAGCACCTTCACGGCTACCGGCGACCGCAGCTCGTCGTCGTACGCCAACCAGACGGTCGCGAACGCGCCGGCGCCGACGGACCGGGTGATGCGGTAGCGGCCGACCTGTGGGGGGATGGACACGGCCGTATTATCCGACCTTCGGGACACCGGTGCCGCCCATGAGCGGGGGAGCGCAGGCAGTGATCGGATCCGACACCGAGGAGCTGGCCCGCCGGGCGGCGGCCGGTGACCGTCGCGCCCTCGACGAGCTGCTGGCCGCGATCGGTCCGCGGGTTCTCGAGCAGTGTGGGCGTTTCCTGCCCTGCCGGCAGGACGCGGAGGAGGCGGCGCAGGACGCGTTGGTGCAGGTGGCCCGGCACATCGAGCGCTTCGAGGGGCGGTCGTTGTTCTCGACCTGGTTGCACACTGTGGTCGCCAACTGCGCCCGGCAGACCTACCGGTCGCTGCGGCGGCGCGCTGCCGAGGTGCCGAGCGCGTTGCTGCCCGTCGACGTGGTCGACCCCCGCACGACGAGCGTCATCGCCGGATCCCGACTCGACCTGCTGGATGCGCTGGACCGGCTGGAGGCCCATCGACCGGAGCTGGTGACCGCGCTCGTGCTGCGGGACGTGTGTCAGCTCGACTACCAGGAGATCGCCGGGCAGCTGGGCATCCCGGTCGGCACGCTGAAGTCCCGGATCCACCACGCCCGTCGGCACGTCCGGGAGTCGTTGCAGGGCGGTTGAGCGTCGATCTGCGGTTTGCCCCGATCGAGGTGCATCGTTTGACTTGTGCGCCGTATCCATCTTTGATGGTCGATGTTCCCTGTTTGTGATGGTCGACCCTGGAGGACGGATGCGAGTCACCGCGCGGAGCAACGCACCTCGCCCACGACGACGCCGGCGGCTGCTGCCGGCGGTGCTGGCGGTGGCGACACTGCTCACCGTCGCCCCCGGTGTGCCGGCCTCCGCCGCCGCCGCGTCGACTGTGGTCGGCGTGGGCAGCGGTCGTTGTCTGGACGTGGTCGGCAACGTCCGAACTGCCGGCGCCGGCATCAACATCTACGACTGCAACGGTCAGGCCAACCAGGCGTGGACCTTCACCACAGCCGGTGAGCTGCGGGTCTACGACGACACGATGTGCCTGGACGTGGTCGGCCAGGACACCACCGCCCCGGCCGCGCTACAGATCAACAACTGCACCGGGGGCGCCAACCAGCGCTGGCGGATCACCACCTCCGGGACCATCGTCGGCGTCCAGTCAAGCCTGTGCCTGGACGTGAACGGCGCGGGCACCGCCAACAGCACCACAGTCGGCCTCTGGACCTGCAACGGGCAGTCCAACCAACGGTGGACGACCGCCTTCGGCAGCGCCGACACCCAGCCGCCGAGTGCGCCCGGCAGCCCTCGGGTCAGCGGCCTGACCTGCAACTCGGTGACCTTCGCCTGGAACGCGTCGACGGACAACGTCGCGGTGGCCTTCTACGACGTCTACCACGACGGACAGTTGATGACGTCGGTCAGCGGCACCACGCTCTCCACCAACCTGACAGTGGTCGCCGGTGCGACCTGGGGCCTGTACGTCAACGCCCGCGACGCCGCCGGCAACGTGTCGCAGGCGAGCGCGACCGTCTCGATCACCCCGCCGCCCTGCCAGGCCGACAGTCAGCCACCGACGGCACCGCAGCAGCTCACCGGCTCCGCGTCGGGCACCACGGTGACCCTGCGCTGGACGGCGTCGACAGACAACATCGGGGTGCGGGCGTACGACATCTATCGGGCCGGCGCGAAGGTGGGCACGGTCACCGGCGCGCCGCCGGCGACCACCTTCACCGACAGCGGTCTGACGGCGAACACCTCGTACCAGTACTACGTGGTGGCCCGCGACGCGCAGGACAACGCGTCGTCGCGCAGCGGCACCGCGACGGTGACGACCGGCGCGGCGTGCGCCAACCCGGTGTGCGGGGTGCGGCAGGTCACCACCGACACCGACATCCCGTGGGGGCTGGCGACGCTTCCCGACGGCAGTGTCCTCTACAACCGGCGCGACGCGCACGACATCATCCAGCTCAACCCGGCCACCGGGGCCAAGACCAACCTGGGCACGGTGCCGAACGTGCAGAGCACCGACGGTGAGGGCGGCCTGCTGGGGCTCGCCATCTCGGCCAGCTACTCCAGCGACAGGTGGCTGTACATCATGCACACCTCGCCGAGCGACAACCGCATCGTCCGGATCAGGCTGGAGAACGGTCGCCTCAACACCTCCAGTTCGCAGGTACTGCTCTCTGGCATCCGGCGCAACAAGTACCACGACGGTGGCCGCCTGCGGTTCGGTCCGGACGGCAAGCTCTACGCCAGCACCGGCGACGCCCAGAACGGCAACTACGCCCAGGACCGTTCGAGCCTCGAAGGCAAGATCCTGCGGCTCAACCCGGACGGCACCGTCCCCTCGGACAACCCCTTCGGCAACTACGTGTGGAGCTACGGCCACCGCAACCCGCAGGGGCTGGCGTTCGACTCGCAGGGCCGACTGTGGGAGCAGGAGTTCGGTAACTCGGTCATGGACGAGACCAACCTGATCACCAAGGGCGGCAACTACGGCTGGCCGGCGTGCGAGGGCACAAGCGGCAGCTGCGGTACGGCCGGCTTCATCGCCCCGGCCCGCACCTATCCCACCGCCGAAGGGTCCTGCTCCGGCATCACGATCGTCCGCGACGCGCTCTACGTGGCCTGCGCCCGAGGTGCTCGGATGTACCGCGCGGTGATCAGCGGCAACAGCCTGACGAACGTGCAGACCTACTTCAGCGGCACCTACGGGCGGCTGCGGACGGTGGAGCCAGCTCCGGACGGTGGGATCTGGCTGACCACCACCAACCAGGGTGACAAGGACAGCACCCCGAACAACAGCAACGAGAGGATCCTGCACGTCACGCTCGGCAACTAGGCGCGTGGGGCGGCCGGCCTGCGACCCGGCTCTCAGTTGCTGCTCAGCAGCACGAGTTGCTGGGTGGCCCGGGTCATCGCGACGTAACGGTCGACCGCCCCTTCGATGCCGGTGCCGAACGCTTCCGGGTCGATGAGCACGACCAGGTCGAACTCGAGGCCCTTGGCCCGCTCGGGGCTCAGCGACCGGACCCGGGACGTGGGCGGGAACGCCGGGTCGCCGATCACGCAGGCGATCCCGTCGGCGTGGTCGGCGAGCCAGGTGTCGAGGATCGACCCCAGGTCGGCGACCGAGCCGTGGACGACGGGGAGTCCGTTGCCACGGATGGAGGTGGGCACGTTGGCGTCGGGCAGCGCGGCCCGGATGACCGGCTCGGCCTGCGCCATGACCTCCACCGGCGTGCGGTAGTTGATGCTCAGCGAGGCCAGGGTGACCCGGTCGAGCCCGACCCGCTTGAGGCGTTCCTGCCACGACTCGGTGAACCCGTGCCGGGCCTGGGCGCGGTCTCCCACGATGGTGAAGCTGCGCGACGGGCAGCGGGCCAGCAGCATCTGCCACTGGGCGTCGGTCAGCTCCTGCGCCTCGTCGACGACGATGTGCGCGAACGGACCGGCCAGCAGGTCCGGGTCGGTGTCCGGCAGCGCGGAACCCTCGGCCAGCACGTCGCGCATGTCCTGCTGGCGCAGCATCGTCAGCAGGCCCTCGCCGTCGTCGTACGTGTCGGCCGCGAGCAGTTCGTCGACGACCCGGGCCATGTGTTCGCGTTCGACGGCGGCGGCCGGGTCCTGCCGACGGATACGCCCCGACCTCTCCGGGTCGCCGAGCCGCTGCCGTGCCGCGTCGAGCAGCGGCAGGTCGGCCACGGTCCAGGCCCGGGGCTCGTCGCGTTGCAGCGTGCGGACCTCCTCGGGGCTGAGCCACGGCGCGCACCGGCGCAGGTACGCGGGCACCGACCACAGGTCACCCACGAGGTCGGCCGCGTCGAGCAACGGCCAGGCGCGGTTGACCGCCGCCCGCAGGGCCTGGTTGCGCAGCAGCGAGGCGCGGAGCACGTCGTCCGGCTCGTCCCCGTCGTACCGCTCGACGAGGATGGTGAGCAACTCCTCCCAGATCTCCTCCCGAGCCTCGTTGTGCGGGGTGCCGGGGCCCGGCGCCTGGAACGCGTCGGCCCAGTCGTCGGCGCGGAGTCGGACGTCGCGGTCGCCGACGGTGATCGTCATCGGGGTGGCCGGCGGGTCCTCGTAGAACCGGACGGCCGCGTCGACGGCCCGGACCAGCTCGGCCGAGGACTTCAGCCGGGTCACCTCCGGGTCGGTGTCGACGGTTGCCGCGGCTCCCTCGGGAACGAGGTCGCGCAGGGTGCAGGTCTGCACGTCCTCCTCTCCCAGGCTGGGCAGGACGTCGGCGACGTAGGCAAGGTAGGGCTGGTGCGGCCCCACGAACAGCACCCCACCCCGGCGCTGGCCGAGGCGCGGGTCGGAGTAGAGCAGGTACGCGGTGCGGTGCAGCGCGACGACGGTCTTTCCGGTGCCCGGACCGCCGTCGACGACGAGGGCGCCGGCCGACCCCGCGCGGATGATGGCGTCCTGGTCGGCCTGGATCGTGCTGAGCACGTCGCGCATCCGGGTCGACCGGGCGCTGCCCAGACTGGCGATGAACGCGGACTGGTCGTCGAGCGCGACGGCGTGCCCCACGAACCCGTCCGGGGTGAACACCTCGTCCCAGTAGTCGCTGATCCGGCCGCGGGTCCAGCGGTACCGGCGGCGACTCGCCAGGCCCATCGGGTTGGCGTGGGTCGCGCCGAAGAACGGCTCGGCGGCGGGGGAGCGCCAGTCGAGCAGCAGCCGCCGACCCGTGCTGTCGGTGAGGCCGCGACGTCCGACGTACACGGGCTCGGGGTTGTCCGCCCCCACCACGTGGCCGAGGCAGAGGTCCAGCCCGTAGCGGCTCAGCGAGCGCAGCCGAGCCGTCAGCCGGCGGACCTCCTCGTCCCGGTCGACGGCCTGCCGGCCCTTGCCGCCCGGCGCCCGGCGTGCGGTGTCCAACCGGTCGGACAGCTCCTCGCTCAGCTGCGCGAGGCTCTGTGCCATGGCCGCGAAGTGCCGCTCGTCGTGGGCGATGAGCGTCGGGTCGGCCTTGGGGGAGAGGTGATCGGGGAGTGCGAACACGGAGGTGGGCAAGGAATCCAATTCATGACTTCCATTTCGGCAGAATCTGGCCTCGGCCGACGATTCTGCGTCATAAATGGGGTCTTGCCGCAAGCCCCCCAGTGCGCTATAAGTTAGAAGTGGCGGGAGACCAGTGGTCTCCCGTTTTCCGTGTTCAGGGCACGTCGACGACCTCACGGCCGAGCGGCCAGAAGGCGGCCGGTACGAGCTTGAAGTTGGCGATGCCGAACGGAATCCCGATGATCGTCACGCAGAGGGCGATGCCCGCGAGGATGTGCGAGAGCGCGAGCCACCAACCCGCGAGCACCACCCAGAGGATGTTCGCCAGGCCGGAGCCGACGCCCACGCCCGGCTTGGGCACCAGGGTGCGGCCGAAGGGCCACAGCGAGTAGACCGCGAGGCGCAGCGACGCGACGCCGAACGGGATGGTGACGACCAGGACGAAGCAGATCAGCGCGGCGATGCCGTAGCCGACCGCCAGCACGAGGCCCCCGCCGAAGACGAGCCACAGCACATTCAGTACGAAACGAATCACCACTCCAGCATGAAACATGCTCGCCACCCGGTCTCCCGCCACCCGCCCTCAGCGTGGAACGGCCACCACGTGACCCTCGGGGAGGGCCCGCTCGCCGCCGTCGGACAGTTGGGCGAGGGCGTCGTCGCGGCTGTCGAAGATCGGAAAGGCCTTGTCCAGACGCATCGTGTGCAGGACGGTGCGGACGAACCGCGACGGCGCGGCGAGGCAGAGCGTGACCCCGCGTTCGCGGGCGTCACGGTGGGCGCGGACGAGCAGGCCGAGGCCCGTCGAGTCGATGATGTGCACCCCGCTCAGGTCGACGACGACGTGCCCACCCACCTCGGCCACGTGCCGCAGCGCCGTACGCAGGTTGTCGCCGGTGTCGAGGTCGATGTCACCCGTGGCGGCGATGACGGTCGTGCCGTCCAGGTGGTCGATGCCGAGAATGCCGCCCGGGCCATGGTCGTCGCACGAGGTGTGGCCGCCGGTCGACGGTGGCAGGAGGCTGCAGTGCGGGCAGCGGTGCGGCCCGGTGGCGAAGGGGGAGCCGCTCCAGCCGTGCTCGGCCACCAGGGTCCAGACGACTTCGGCGTCGGGGAGCACGCACGCGGTGCCGCGGATGGTCTCGCCGCAGGTGTCGCAGATCAGGGTCATCAGATACTCGTCCGGGACGACGGTCATGCTGCTGGTCCTTCCTCAGTCACGATCGAGAGCACCTGATCCAGGCGGGCGATGTGCAGGATGCGCCGGACCCGAGGGTTCGGGTTGCGGACGGTGAGGGTCGCGTCGGCGCGGGCCAGTCGCCGGTGCACGTCGAGGAGCAGGCCGATGGCGGCCGCGTCGAGGTGCCGGCAGTCGGACAGGTCGAGGACGACCTGTGCGGGGCGCAGCGCGAGCAGCCGGTCGAACACCGCGCCGACCTCCGGCAGGCAGCCCAGGTCGAGTTCGGTGACGCGAACCTCGACAAGTGGCAGCGTGTACCTCGCGGGCAGCAGCGGCGTCGCCATTGCCGTACCCCTCTCCGTCAGCCCTCGCTCCTTCCCCCCACCGTGCGGGGCGGGGTTGGCGATCACTGCAAGGCTCTGTGACAGTTGTGTGACAAAACGGCCGGCGGGCTGACACGGTTGGCCGCCCGGCGGTCGGCCGAGGATGATTCCGGGATGACGGCCGTACTGGTGATCGAGGACGACGACCGCATCCGGCTCGCGCTGCTGCTCGCACTCGAGGACGAGGGCTACGACGCCCTCGGCGCGGCCACCGCCGAGGAGGGGCTGCGGGCCCAACGCCACCACCCGGCCGACTACGTGCTCGTCGACCTTATGCTGCCCGGCCTGGACGGCTTCGAGTGCATCCGGCAGCTGCGCCGTGACGACGACGTTCCGATCGTGGTGGTCAGCGCCCGCGACGGCACCGACGACATCGTCGCCGCGCTCGAAGCCGGCGCCGACGACTACGTGGTCAAACCCGTGGCGATCCGGGAGTTGACCGCCCGCCTGCGGGCCCTGCGCCGCCGCGCCCGGCCGGTGGCCGCGACGTCGGCGCCGGAGCCCGTGCCGGCGGTCGCCTTCGGGGAGTTGGAGATCAGCCCGGAGGCGGGGGAGGTGCGCCGCGCCGGTCGACAGGTCACCGTCACCCGCACCGAGTTCCGGCTGCTCTGTGAGCTGGCCGAGCACGCTGGCCGGGTGCTGTCCCGGCAGCAGTTGCTGCAACGGGTCTGGGGGTACGACAGCGGCGACGAACGGCTCGTCGACGTGCACGTGGGCCGCCTGCGGCAGAAGATCGAACCCGACCCGGCTAACCCCCGGCACCTGGTCACCCTGCGGGGCCTGGGCTACAAGCTGCAGCGATGAGACGCCTCGGCCTGCGTACCCGGGTGACCGCCGCCTTCGCCGTCGGCGCGCTCCTGCTCTCCGCGTCGATGGCCCTGATCTCCTACGACCTGACCCGTCGCTCCCTGCTCGACGACCGGGAACGCATCGCCCTGCGGGCCGCCTACTTCGACGCCGCAGTGGTGCGGACCGGCCTCGACACCGACACCCCGGACGTGGTGGAGGTGCTCCGGTCGTTGGACACCGGCGGCAGCCGTCGGCCGGTGCTGCACCTCAACGGCGAGTGGTACGCGCGGGCCGCCGACCCCGGTACGACCGCAGCCATCCCCGCCGAGTTGTTGCGGGTCGTCGCCGCCGGGGAGCCGGCCGTGCAGCGCGTCCGCGTCGACGGGCAACCGGCCCTGGTGGTCGGGGTGCCGCTGTCCGCGTCGGCGACGTACTTCGAGGTCAACTCGCTGCGCGAGTTGGAGCAGACGTTCCGGGTCCTTGCCCTCGCGCTGACAAGCGTCGCGGTGCTTGTCGCCGGGGCCGGCGCCACCCTCGCCTGGTACGCCACCCGGCACGGGCTACGACCGCTGACGGCGGTCGCCGACGCGGCCGAGAAGATCGCCGCCGGTGACTTCACCGCCCGCCTCGACCCGGCCACCGACCCTGACCTCACCCGCCTCTCCTCGTCGTTCAACCAGATGGTCGACCGGCTCGCGCACCGCATCGAGCGGGACCGCCGGTTCGCCGCCGACGTCAGCCACGAGCTGCGGTCCCCGTTGCAGACCCTCGCAGCGGCGGCAAGCGTCCTGGCCCGCCGTCGGGAACACCAGGACGAGCGGACGGCCACCGCCGCCGGCCTCGTCGCCGACGAGATCGACCGTTTTCAGCGGCTCGTCAACGACCTGATCGACCTGGCCCGCAGTGACCAGCCCGCCCACCGGGCCCGGGTGGACGTGGTGGAGTTGGCCCGGGAGACCTGCGACGTGTACGACCTGCCGCCCGAGCTCGTCCGCCTGGCACCTGGCGTGCCCCCGACCTGGCGGGTCGAACGGCGGCGGATCGCCCAGGTCCTGGCGAACCTGCTCGACAACGCCGTCACCTACGGCGGCAGCCCGGTGGCCGTCCGCCTGGGTGCGGACGGTGACAGCGGTGTCGTCGAGGTCGACGATGACGGTCCGGGCGTGCCGGTGGAGGACCGCGAGGCGATCTTCGACAGGTTCGTCCGTGGGCGCGCCGCCCACACCCGTGGCACCGGTGACGGCACCGGTCTGGGGCTTGCGTTGGTCGCCCAGCACGCCGCCGCGCACGGCGGGCAGGTGACGGTCGCCGACCGTCCGGGCGGCGGCGCCTGTTTCCGGGTGACCCTGCCCGGGAGCCTGTCGTGAGGCACCGTCGTCTCGTCCCGTTGACGCTCACCGTGCTGCTCGCCGGTTGCGGCGTCCCCACCGACGACGCCCCTCGGGCGGTGCCGCCCCCGCGCGGGCCGCTGTCCAGCGCGGCACCAGCCGACACCACCGCACCGGCCGGCCCGGCCGCCGAGACGCTCTGCCTGATCCGGGACAACCGCATCGTGCCCGTGGTCCGGCGGGTCGACCGTCCACCCACAATCGCGGACCAGCTGCGGCACCTGCTCACCGGGCCCAGTGGCGTCGAACGGGACGACGATCTGACCAGCGCGTTGCCGGGCGCGGTCAACGCGGCCGGCGCGACGGTGACCGGGACGCAGGCCCTGGTCGCGGTGGACGAACCGGCCCACGACGGCGGCCGCAGCGACGAGGTTCTCGCCTTCGGGCAGATCGTCTGCACCCTGACCAGCCGCGAGGATGTCACCACCGTGGCCTTCCTCCGCGACGGCAGGCCACTCGGCGTGCCCCGGGCCGACGGCTCCCTGTCCAGCAGACCGCTCACCCGCAGCGACTACGCCCCGCTCATCAGCGAACGATGAGACCGCGGCCGCGTCTCGGGGTTGCTCGGTGAAAGACCTGAGACGAGATCCGGGGCTGACCGAGGGAAGCTCCCGGAGGTCGGCAGCCGCCGGCGGCCACATGCTGGCTGGCATGAAACGCGCTGCGCTCTCCGTCATCGCCGGCCCGGTCGGCATCGTGGCCTACGGCCTGGTCCGGCTGTGGGGAAGATCCGACGGGGTGTACGGCCCCGGCTTCGACTGGCAGGCCGCACACCTGGTCGCTCTCGCCGGCATGGTGGGCTTCGTCCCGGGTGTGCTCGCGCTGGCCCGCCTGCTGCCCCGCAGCCCGTGGCGCACCGGGGTGGTGGCCGGCACACTCGTCGGTCTCGCCGCGACGATGGTCCAGTTCGGCGCGGACATCGTCGAGGGGCTGCTGGCCGAGGACCGGGCGGAGATGTCGCGACTCGGCGCCGACTTCAAGGACATCCCCGGCGTGGAGGTGGCCTTCTACGACGTCGTACCCCAGCTCTTCTTCGTCGGCCTGCTCGTCCTCACGGGCATGCTCGCCGCCCGACGGCGGCTGCCGTGGTGGAGTGTGCCGCTGCTCCTGGCCGGCATCGTCCTGCCGGTGGTCACCCTCGACCTGCTCCCCATCGGCGGCCTGTGCATGGCGCTGGCGTTGGCCCCGGCGCTGCCGCTGGTCCGACAGCGCGAGGAGCGGCCCGAGCCGTCGGTCGCCGTGCGTTGACGACAACCGGGGGTGGTCAGTTCGGCAGGCCGGAGCAGGCGACCCCGTCGATGGTGCACGCCTTCGGGGCCGATCCCGTCAACGAACCATTGACCCGGAAGGTCACCCGGACCGAGGCGCTCCCGGGCACCTGGGCCGTGTCGTCGTCCGGAACGAACGTCCACACCGCACCGTCCCGGCTGGCCTGTGCCCCCTCGACCCCGGTGATCCCCAGTGACTCCCGGGGCAGGGTGAGGACGAGCGTCCACCGCGGTGCCGGGACCGAGCCGGGGTTGCTGATCGTGACCGTCGCGCCGTAGCTGAGCAGGGCGTTGTCCGTGATCGCGAAGTCGGCGCCCAGGGCCGCCGGAGTGGGTTCGGCTGTCACACCTGTCGGCGTGGGCCGGGTCGACGACGGGACGGCCGTCGGGACCGAGGAGGCCGAGGCGGACGGCGTGGCGGGCACCGCCGGGCTGGGGACCGCAGGCCGCGCCTGCGCCCGGGGCGTACCGGACGGCGAGGCACCGACCTGCTCCACGGACGGCGGCGGGTCGAGGGTCACCGGCGTCAGCTTCTCCGGCGTACGCAGCACCCCGACCACGGAGACGGCCGTCGCGACCAACACCCCGAGCGCCGCGATGACGGCCAGCCAGGTGGCCCGCGAGACGTCCTCCCGACCGGTGAGCACCCGCCGTGTGGCCGTGACGAAGGCTACGACCCGGTCCAGCAGGATGATCGCCACGGTACGGCGTGGTTGGGGTGGTGTTGCCGGCACTGCCTGTCTCTCCTTCAGTTCGTCGCCGGGCGCGTGCCCACGACCCGGCCGGGTCGCAGATGGCACCAGCCCGGTCACAGACCGCGAAGCCCGACGAGTATCGCCTCGAGCAGGTCCTCGGTCGGCAGCTCCGACAGCATCGGCGGTTCGTGCGTCTCGACCAGCCCGGCCGCGAGCAGGTCACCGAGCAGCACCCGGACGGTCCCCAGTGGCAGGTCCAACTCGGCACCGACCTCAGCCACCGACACTGGATGGTGACACAGCTCGACGATCCGCGCCTGTTCAGGGAAGAGCGGTGTGGGGGGCGTGACTCCCCGTCGGGCGACGACAAGCGAGATCAGGTCGAACTGGCCGCGGGCGGGCGCGGTGCGCCCCCCGGTCATCGTGTACGGCCGGGCGACCGGGCCCGCGTCGTCGTCGTACCACGCCTCGTCAGGGGCGCCGCTGGTGTGCACCAGTGTCCCCGATCGTCACCGAGGAGGCCGGTCCCAGGGTGATCGGCAGGTGCCGCTCGGCCTGCCCCACGAAGAGCGCCACCTCGTACGCCATGTCACCGACCTCGACATCGTCACCGGCGATCCGCACGGTGAGGATGGTCCCGTTCGGGATGGTGGCGATGAACAGGAACGCTCGCGACATCTGCACCACGACCTGGCGCAGACGACCCGCGTCGCAGGTTCGGGTGGCGGCCAGCCCCAACGAGATCAGGCCGGCGACCACGCCGGAGATCTGCTCGGCCAGCTTCTCCCCCACCCGCCGCGAGCTGCCCAGCGGCAGCCCGTCCGGCGAGAGCACCACGGCGAAGTCGGCGCCGTGCACCCGGCCGACCAGGCTGTCCAGGGCGTCGGTCAGGCCGTCCTCGGTGACCACTGCAGACGTCATTGATGTCTCCTTGCTGTTCTCGCGGCTGGGAACTCGACCGTGTCCAGGCTGGTCCTGCCGTTGTGCGGGCCGGGCGGCCCGGGGTGGCGGACCCGCGTCGGCAGCGCGCCGTCGCCGCTCGGGTCGGGCAGGTCGGTGCCGGTGCGGGCCGGTGGGTACGGGGTGTCGGGTGGTGTGCTGGCCGGTGTGCGGCCACTGTCGGTGACGGTGACCAGCCTGGTGGGGAGGTGCACGATGGCGGCCGTCCCGCCGCGCTGGCTGGGGCGCAGCGAGACGTGGGCGCCGCAGCGGTTGGCCAGGACGGCGGCGGCGTACCAACCGGCGCGGCCGGCGGGCGGGCCGTCCGGGGGTGGGTTGTTGAGTAGGTGGTTCGCCTCGTTCAGCGCGACGGGGTCCAGGCCGGGCCCGTCGTCGACGACGACGACGGCGGCGCACCCCTGCGGTCGCCGTTCGCCGCTGACCCGGACGGTGGTGTCCGCCCCGGAGAAGGCCAGGGCGTTCTCGATCAGCTCCGCCAGCAGGTGGATGACGTCGGTGACGGCCGGCCCCGCCAGCGACCACGGCCAGTGCGGCGCGATCAGGACCCGGTGGTAGTCCGGCACCTCGGCGACCGCGCCACGCGCCACGTCGAGCAGCGGGACCGGGCGTCGCCAGCGGCGGGCGGGTGTCGCGCCGGCCAGGGAGATCAGTTTCTCCACGTTGCGTCGGATCCGGGTGGTGAGGTGGTCGAGGTGGAACAGCTCGCCGGTCTCCTCGGTGGACCGTTCCCGACGTTGCATCCCGTCCAGCAGCCCGAGTTGCTCGCGGAGCAGGACCTGGTTGCGTCGGGTCAGCCCCAGGAACAGTTCCCGCTCGGCGTCACCGCTTGGTGCCGGAGCGGCCGGCGTCGCGGCCGGCGTCTCCTGCGCCGGCGGCGGGACGTCGGCCTTCGGCCTGGTCAGCTCCTCGGTGAGGCGGCGGACGGTGCCCGCCCAGCTCAGCAGCAGCACGAGCACGACGATGAGGCCGAGACCCACCACGGCCCCGGTCTGCGCGATGAGCACTGCCGCACCGGGTGTGGCCCGCTCCACGCTGCTGCGGGCGGTGGTCGTCACAAGTGTCTGTAGCGCGCCGAGGGCGGCGTCCGCCGCGGCCCGCCACGTCTGGACGGTGAGACCGGCCAGGGCGTCGGCGGTGCCCGCCTGGAGCAGCAGCCGGTCCTCGAGTGCCAGCAGAGCCGCGAACTCGGGGCCGGTGGCGAGGCGCTGGTGCTCGCCCCGGCCATCGGGCGGAAGCTCGGTCACCGCCTCGGTACGCGCGTACCGCTGAACGCCGACCAGCTCGGCCAGCCGCCGCTGCTCGTCGACGCCGAGCCGCGCTCCGGCCAGGGCGGCGCTGACCACGGTGTCCTCCCGGGCGAGCAACTCCCTGGCGCGGGCCAGCGCGATCACCGCGCGGGTGTCGGCGGCCAGGCCGCTCTCGTACGCGCCCCACTCCGGCCCGTACACCCGGAAGGCGACGTCGACGACCTCGTCGTACCCGTCGATCGTCGCGGCCCCCGGGAGTCGCCCGGTGTCGACCCGGGACCGGGTCGTGCCCAGGCCGTCGAGCCGACGGACCAGCTCAGCGGCCCGGTCCCGGACGGTGCCGGCGCTGAGCAGCCGGAGGTCGTGTCCCTTGGTGAACTCGCGGACCTCGGCGGCGGCCTGATCGGTGCTCTGGCGGGCCGCGGCAAGTGCGGGCGTCGTCTGCTCCGCGCCGGCGACCGTCTCGGCGGTGACCCGGCGTTCCGTCTGCAGACCCAGGATCAGGCGGTCGATCGGCTGTCCGAGCGTGTCCGCAAGTGCCCGGACGCGCAGCAGGTCGACGGCATCCTGACTGGACACGTAGGCCGCGTACGACCAGAGGGTGACCAGCACGGCGGCGAGCACGGCAAGTCTGGTCCGGAGCAGCCGAACGTCGTCTCTGGTCATCGGCTCGTCCGCTGCGGCCACGGTTGCCCGGCGGAGTCGCTGGCCCGGTCGGCGACGAGGGTGCGCAGCAGCGCCAGCAGCTCGGTGCGGTTGGCGCAGTTCAGCCGGTTGCGCATCCGCGCCACGTGGTGCTCGACCGTCTTGGCCGAGATGAAGAGCCGGTCGCCGATCTCCCGGTAGGTCAACCCGGCCAGCACCAGCTCGGCAACCTCGTACTCGCGGTCACTGAGCCCGTGCTGGGTGGGGCCGGCGACCCGCGTCGTGCTCGCACCGGCTGTCGGTGTCTGCCCGCCGAGCCCGCCGGAGGGCCGCCCCTGCAACGCTCGGGCGCACTCCAACAGGGTGGTCATCGCCCGCCGGTCGGCGGTGCGGATGGCGGCCTGCCCGGCGAGGCGCGCGCCGTCCCAGCACAGCCCGGTGTCGTGCAGCCCCCGGGCGGCGGCCTCCACCCGGGTCGGGTCGACGACCCCCCGCAGCACCTCCACCCAGCTCTCCGCGGCGGCGGCGACCACTGCCGCGTACCGGCTGTGGTCCGCGGCGGCGAGCAGCGCCGTGACGTGTTCGTCGGCGACCGTCGGTTCGCCGGTCAGGATGGCGGCGTGCAGCCCGCTCCAGCGCAACGGCACGCTCCACAGTGGTGGGCTGTCGAGGCGGTCGAGCAGTGACCGCCCCTGCTGCAGGTACGGCTCCAGCCGGGCCAGGTCACCCAGCCGCGCGCCGGCGATCGCCAGCTCGCCGAGCGGCAGCAGGGTGAACAGGTCGACGGGGTGCCGTACCACGGCCTCCAGCGCCTGCCCCCAGCCCCGCTTGAGCGCCCCGAGGTCACTGTTGCGCCGGCCGATGCCCATCCGGATCGCGGCGGCGAAGAGCTGGTCACGTGACTCCAGTGGCCGCCCGTCGAGCGTCACCGTGGCGAGGCGCTCGCCGGCGGCGTGGACATCCCCGCGGACCATCAGGATCCAGGCCTGCAACAACCGGTGGCGGCGTGCCATCAACGGACCGCCGACACCGGCGCCCAGGGCCCGGTGCAGCACCCGCTCGGCGATCTCCAGCTCACCGCAGTGCACCGCCGTCAACGCGGCGAGGGCCGCCGGGCTGTCCGGCAGCAGCGCCGCCCGTCCGTCCGGCTCCAGCAGGGCAGCGGCCTGCACGAGCGCGGAGAGCGCGGCGGTCGGCGGGCCGGTCACGCTCTCCCGTACACCGTTTGCCATCAGTCGGGCGGCGCTGGCGTGCAGCGTGGGCGGTTCGCCCGCCGGATCACCCGCCGGCGACTCGGCGGTGGCGGCCAGGTCGCCGGTGGCGAGCCCGCCGACGATGGCGAACGCCGCCGCCGAGGCCGTCCCCGACCACCGGAACAGCTCGACGCTACGACCGACGTGACCACGGTGGGCCAGGGCGGTGGCGGCGACCACCGCGGCCTCGGCGCGGTCCGGGGGAGCGGCCGTGGCCAGCAGCCGGTCCGCCAGCCGCAGCGCGTCGTCGAGGTCACCGGCGAGCGCTGCGGCGAGCGCCTGCCGCGCGTTGGGCGGCCCTCCGGCCGCCGTCGCCGCCGCGAACAGTTCGGCGGCGAACGCCGGCTCGTCGGCAAGCGCCTCGTCCGCCGCCGCCGCCAGGGTCGCGGCCGGGCAGTCGCCGAGCGCGCCGACCGCGAGCAGGGAGCGCACCAGCGGCAGCACCGTGCCGCCCCGGGCGAGCTGCAACTCGGTGAGCCGACGCCAGACCGCCGTCCGCTCGGTGGTGGGGCTCAGCGTCGCGACGGCCCGCCGGACGATCGGCGCGAGTCGGCCGTCCGCCCCGAGTAGCCCGGCCGCCCTGGTCGTGGCGATCAGTTCGTCCACCCCGGCCGGGTCCCGGCCCAGCAGCGCGCCGAGCATGCTGACCGGCAGTGCCCCGCCGGCCGCGACGGCGAGCAGCAGTCGTCGTACCTCGGTGGGCTGAACGTCCAGGTCCGGGCCGAATTCGAGAACGACGGACCGGGGTGGTTCGACGCTCGCGCCGGCCCGGGTCTCCGCACCGACCAGGCCACGGGCCAGCCGCTCGACATCGCGGGGCACGCCGGCGGTCTGCGTGTGGACGAAGTCGACCAGATCGGTGGGGCGGCTCAGCTCGGCTGTGCCGGCGAGGTACGCGGCGGTCTGCTCCCGGGTGAACGGAGTGAGCAGTACCGCCTGTCCGTCGCGTCGCAGGGCGTCGACCAGCTCACTGAACGCCGCCGATCGTGGCCACGGGCGGTGGGCGACCACCAACCGGTGTCGACGGCCGCCGACCAGACCCAGCAGCGCCCCGATCCGCGCATCGTCCAGCAGGTGCGCGTCGTCGACAAGCACCACCGTGTCGGGGTCGACCGGCTCACCCGGCTCCGGGGCGACCGTGCGGACGGCGACCCCGGCGCGCTGGTGGACGCGTTCCAACTCGGCGAGGAGCGCGGTCTTCCCGTGACCGGCCGGGCCGGCGACGCCGACGGTCAGTGGGCCGGTCGGGTCCTGCGCGACCGAGTCCAGTAACGCCTGCAACCCCTTGTCCAGGGTCAGCGCCGGTGCGGCGAGGTCATTCATGATCATCTGTATTATCCTTCGCGTCCGCGGCCACGGGCCAGCGCCAGGCGGGACGGCTTCGGCAGTTCCAGTGGGAGGACCCGGACCGGGGGCCGCGGTGGCGGATCGCCCGGAACGGTGTGCTGGGGACGGCGCGGTGCCGGGAGGGTGGACCGCCCGGCACCGCTGACCGGGGCCGGAACGCGGGCCGGTGCCGGCTGACGAGGGCGTGGGGACACCACCTGACAGGCGGCCATCGCCGCCCCGGTGGCGGCGGTCAACTGGGCGTCCGGCTCCACCTCGACGGGCACCGGGAGGGCCGCGCTGATCAGCTCGGTCACGAGCGGCACCCGGGTGGAGCCACCGGCCAGCAGGACGCCGTCGAGCTGCGCCGGCGTCAGGTCGGCGCTGCGCACGGCCCGGAGCAGAAGGTCGACGGTGGCCTGCACCGTCGGGCGGATCATGGCCTCGAACTGGGCCCTGGTCACCGGCACCCGGGCCGGGCCGCTCGGCAGGGTCAGCACCACGTCGGCCGTGAGGTCGACGGTCAGCACCCGCTTGACCCGGTCGCACTCCGCGCGCAGCCCGCGCAGCGCGGCCTGGGCCCCGCGACGTCCGGTCGCGGCCAACTCCCGGGCCAGCACGGTACGAGAATGGTCGGCCAACGCCTCGTCGAAGTCGGCGCCGCCGATCGAGTCGAGGCTCTGCGGGGTGCCGAACGTCTCGTACGTGCCGCGCGGGGTGCGGCGCACCAGAGCCGCCTCGAAGCTGTTGCCGCCCAGGGCGTAGACCACGGCGGTGCTGCCGGAGAACCCGCGAGCGGCGTGGCTCTCGGCGACCGTGACCGTGCGGGGCAGCAACGTCACGTGCCGCAGGCCGAGACTCGACAGGGCCCGGTGCAGCACGTCCCGCCGGTAGGGGCGCCACCCCGCCGGGTGGCTGAGCACGATCGCCTCGGCCGCCTCACCCTCCAGGGCGTGGACCCGCTCCACCACCCACGCCGCCAGCTCGGCGGTAAGCGTCTGCGGCGCGCACGGTTCACCACCGAGGAGCACCGGCACGTCGTCGCCGATCCGGTGGACGAAGTCGCGGGTGGTGCGGCTGCCGTCGTCGGTATCGGGCTCGCCGACCCGCAGCGAACCGTCCTCCGTCAGGCAGAGCACGGACGGCATGAGGTGTGAGCCGGCGCTCAGCGGGACGGCCTCGGGACGTGCCCAGGTCGCGCCGCGCCGCCGCGCGACGGCGGCCGCCGTGTTGCTGCTTCCGATGTCTATCCCCAGGACGTACGGCATCGTCTCTGTCTCTCCCCGTGAGTCGGCCGGTCGGTGGCGATGGCGTCGGCTGCCCGACGACCCACCCCCGGCGAACCCCGCGGGCTCCTACGTTCGTACCAGAGATCAGTCCCTGGTCGGGACCCTAATCTCGTCGGGACGGTTTCCCCCTGTCCCCCTAACGTACGAGGTGGCGCAGCCCCTAGTTCAACCGGCCCGGATGCGGGCTCAGCCCCGATGCCCGGGGGTGGGCCCCGGCAATAGCGTCACTGTCGACGAACGACACCCCGCCAATGCCACATCCGAGGAGAACCGGCACATGGACTCGCAGCAGACGCTCCACGACTTCGTGCTCGACCTACTGACGAACCCGGACGCGCGGTCGGCTTTCGACCTCGACCCCGAGGGCGCGTTGCGGGGCGCCGGGCTCACCGACATCACCGCTGCGGACGTGCAGGACGTCGTACCGCTGGTCGTCGACTACGCGCCGGGTGCGGGTCTCGCGCCGCTGGCCTCGCCGGTCGAGCAGCTGGGTCTGAACCCGCTGCTCACCGACACCACCGACGTGGTGGGTCAGTTGCAGAGCGTGGCGCAGCAGATCAGCGTCACCAGCTCGCCCAGTGGCGTGGACGTCAAGGCCGGCGTGCTCGGCGCCATCGCGGTCGACCCGTCGACCGCCGCCGCCGGGGTCACCGTGCTGCCGGGCATCGGCCTGGGTGTCGGTCCGTCCGGCCTCGACACCGACCTGGCCGGCGTTTCGGACGTGGCGCACACCCTCGACGCCGACGTGGTGCAGCCGGTGGACGCGATCGCGGACCCGGTGCTCGGCGACGCCACCGGGACCGTCGGCGACCCGAGCGGTCTGCTCGACGTCACCGACTCGAACCTGATCGGCGGCGACCTGACCGGCGGTGTCCTCTCCGGCACCCAGGGTCAGCTCGGCGGGGTCGTCAGCTCCCTCGGTGTCGACGACACCCTTGGCGGGCTGGGCCTCGGGCACGGCGACGGCATCGTCGGTGGGGTCCCGCCGCTCGACGTGCCGTCGACGGTGGGCGGCGTGACGCACCAGGTGGACAGCCTCCTCCCCGGTGTCACCGACACGGTCGGTGACGTCACCGGTGGGGTCACCGATGGTGTGCTCGGCGGCGACTCGCACGCCTCGTCCGATCACGGGCTGCTGGGAATCACCGGCGGTCTGCTCTGATCCGGATCTCCGGTCGGAGCGAAGGGCCGGATCGTCTCGGGCGATCCGGCCCTTCCCGGTTCCACCCCCGGTCCCTCTTGATAATTGAGCCGAAATCCGCACACTTGGTGCGGTGATGGCCGGGATCTGGTTGGACGTGCTGGACGAGATCGCCCGTACGTGCACTGCCCACGGTCGCGGTGACCTTCTCCAGACGGTGCGGCAGAAGCGTGCGCAGCTGCTGGACCCGACGCTGCGTGTCCTGGTCATCGGTGAGCCGAACCAGGGCAAGAGTCAGCTGATCAACGCGATCATCAATGCTCCGGCCTGCCCGGTCGGCGACGGTCGTACGACCGTCCTGCCGACCGTGGTGCGGCACGCCGAGGCCCCCACCGCGGCGGTGGCGCAGGCGCCGCCACCGGCCCCGGGGCACGCCGCCGGCGCCGCCGCCGCGGTCACCGTCGAGCGGACTCCGGTGGCGCTCAACCAGGTCGCGGCGGGTGTGGCCGGCCTGGTCGGGCGTCGGCCGGGCGGCGGGCCGGCGTACGTCGAGATCGGCCTTCCCCGCGCACTGCTCGGCGCCGGGCTGGTGCTTGTGGACACTCCCGGCACCGACGACGTGGCAGGTGTCGGCGCCGCCGCCTCGGTCGCGGCGCCCGCCCGCGCGGACACCGTGCTGCTGGTCTCCGACTCGACCCGGGAGTTGTCGGTCGCCGAGCTGAACATGCTGCTGCACATCATGCGCTCGCACCCGAACGTGGTCGTGGTGCAGAGCAAGACCGACCTGGCGGCGGACTGGCGCACGGTCGCCGAGCGCAACCGGCAGCACCTGGCCGAGGCGGGCATCCCGGCGACGGTGATTCCGGTCTCGGCGGCGCTGCGACTGCGCGCCGCCGCGGCCGACGACCGTGGTCTCAACGCCGAGTCCGGTTTCCCCGCGCTGATCGCCCGCCTGCAAGGTGACCTGGCCGGCAAGGCCGACCACCTGGCCCGGGCGGCCGTGCAGACGGTGGCCCGGACGGTGGTGGAGCAGTTGGCCGCGCCGCTGCGCGCCGAGTTGGCGACTCAGGAGGCCGAGGAGCAGTCCGGGCCGATATCCCGGCTGCACGCGGCGCAGCGTGAGGTCGACGAGCTGCGCCGGTGCTCCACCCGGTGGCAGAACACCCTTACCGACGAGATCACCGACCTGCTCGCCGACCTGGAGTACGACCTGCGGGACCGGACCCGTCAGATCCTGCGCGCGGTGGACGAGGCGTTCGACACCGCTGATCCGTTGGTCGCCTGGGACACCTTCCAGGACTGGCTGGAGCGCAGCCTGGTGGAGGCGGCGGAGGCGAACCACGAGTGGCTGGTGCAGCGCTGCGACTGGATCGCCCGGAGGGTGGCCGCCAACTTCGACAGGTACGGCTACGACGTGCTTCCGCCGTGGTCGATGACGGTGCCGGACGACATCGGCGAGCGGCTGCCCGAGCTGCAACGGCCGACGATCGACAGGTTCACCACCGGCCAGAAGCTCTTCACCGGCATGAAGGGCTCGTACGGCGGCATGCTGATGTTCGGTCTGGCGACCACCCTTGCCGGGATGCCGATGATCAATCCGGTCTCGGTCGGCATCGGTGCGCTCTTCGGCGGCAAGAGCATCCGCGACGAGAGCAAGCAGTTGCTCCGTCGCCGGCAGGCGACCGTCAAGACGGCAATCCAGCGGCACGTCGACGACTTCTTCGTCCGGATCATCCGGGACTGCCGTGACGCCGCCCGGCAGGTGCAGCGGATGCTGCGGGACCACTTCACGGGGCTGACCGAGGAACTGCAGGAGGCCATCGTGCAGTCGTTCCGCAGTGCCAAGCAGGAGGCCGACACCGATGCCTCCCTTCGTGAGCAGCGGCAGCGCGAGATCCGGTCGAAGATGACCCGGTTGGCGGCGGTGTACGAGCAGGCCCAGCAGTTGACCGGCGCCCGGTCCGCCCCGCTGCTGTTGGAGCCGCAGGCATGACGGTGGGGGTGCGCCTGGATGAGGCGGCGTGGGGGTTGCTGCACCAGGCCATCGAGCTGTACCAGGACAACCCCGGGGCTGTCGCTGAGCTTCGGCACCAGGTGGCCCGGTTGGAGCAGCCGCTGCGGATCGCCATCGTCGGCCCGTGGCGCTCGGGCAAGTCGACGGTGCTCAACGCGTTGATGGGCGAGGAGGTCGCGCCGGTCGAGCGGGCGGACGGCGCCTTCACCTGGTACGAGGACGGTGCCGCGCCGCGCGCCACCGCCTACCCTGTCGGGCAGCCGCCGCAGGAGTTGGCAGTGGTGAAGTCGGCGACCGGGCTGCGGGTGGATCTGGGCTGGGGCGCGGGGGATGTGCGGGACATCGTGGTGCGGTGGCCGACCCGGGCGCTGCGGCAGATCACGCTCATCGACACCCCTGCGGTCACCGGCAGTGTCGAGCAGGGCCGGGTGCCGGTGTTGGAGCGGGTCCTGCGGGACTCCGACGCGGTGTTGTACCTGACCCGCGACGGTCGCGACAGCGATCTGCGGGTACTGGAGTCCGCACGGGACAGCGCCGTCGGGCAGTCCGCTCCGGTCAACGTGATCATGGTGTTGTCCCGCGCCGACGAGACCGGGGGAGGCCGGATCGACGGCCTGCTCACGGCACGCCAGCTCGCTCGCCGGCACTACCGCGACCCGAGGGTGAACGCGCTCAGCGTCAACGTCGTGGCGTGCAGTGGAATGATCGGCCTGGCCGGCCGGATGCTCGGCGAGTCGGACTTCGTCGCGCTCGCGACCCTGGCCCAGGTGCCCCGGGCGGGGCTGGACGTCCATCTGATCTCCGCCGACCGCTTCCTCGGCGGTGACCTGCCGGTACGGCTGGACACCGAGGTGCGCGCCGCGCTGCTGAGCCGGTTCGGGATCTTCGGCGTCCGGCTGGCGACCACGCTGGTGCGCAGCGGGTTCGACAGCAGGGTGAAGCTCTCGGCCGAACTGATCCGGCGCAGCGGTCTCACCGAGCTGCGCGAGTCGGTGACGCGGTGCTTCATCGACCGCCGCGAGGCGCTGAAGGCCCGCTCCGCGTTGGCCGCGGTGGAGGCGCTGCTGCGGGCCGAGCCGACCCGGGGGTCCGCCGAGTTGGTCGGCGCGGTGGAGCAGATCCTCGCCGGGGCGCACGAGTTCCGGGAGCTGCGCCTGTTGGTGGCGCTGCGGAACACCCGGCTGGGGTTCGACGCGGAGTTGGCCGCCGAGGCGCAGCGGCTTGTCGGTGGCGACGGAGTGGGCCTCGCGGCCCGGCTCGGTGTCGAGCAGGAGACCGACGTGCAGCGGCTCTGGGAGGTCGCTGCCGATGCGCAGTGGCGGTGGCGGGACCGGGCGGAGGACCCGCTGCTCCCGCTGGCGCAGCGGCGCGGCGCTCAGGTCGTCGTCCGCAGTTGCGAGGGGATGATCGCCGAGCTGGTCGCGGGCGGCCGCTGACCGTGGGTGAGGGACGGCCGTCGTGGCCGCCCCTCAAGCGCGTCGCGCCGCGCTCAGCGCGGCTCGTACGTCTGGCAGTCCGCGATGTCCTGACCGGGACCCACCCGGATGGACGGCGCGTGGCACTCCAACTCGGCGTTGTGCTTGCAGTCGGCGCGCTTGCAGGCGCCGACCTGGGCGATGACGCGATCCAGGCCGCCCTTCGCCGAGGTGTCGATGAACGTGGCGCAGTTGGCGTTCTGCTGCCCGATGGTGATGGCGAACGCGTGGCAGCCGTCGTGGTTGTAGCCGCAGTCGGTGACGGTGCACTCGTGGACCCGCGGCATCTCCAGCATGTCGGTCATAGCGATCTCGCTTCCGTCGGTGGTGCGGGTCATCCCCATACCCGGCTCCGCAGGGGCAAATCGTCATCAGACCTGTCTTTCAGGGATCTTCTGGATAGGCGAGCCTTGCCTAATGCAGCGGCCCGCCCGCCGCAAGGCGGGCCCGAGGTGCCGCCTAGCCCGGTTCGTGGCCCGAAAATCGTTATTCGATCTCACTCCGCACGGTCGCCTGTGACCTGCAGAGAAAGCGCTCTCACGGATGGTGGGAGAGTGCTTGACGCGCCCGTGATCCAGACGCAACGATGCATTTACATTTCCCGCTCCACCGCCAGGCGTGATCGGCGCACGCCGCCCCCCGCACCGCGAAAGGACCCCCACCGTGCGCAGATCCCTGAGATCGTGGCTCGGCGTCGCGCTGAGCACGATCCTCGTGGCGGCCGGCATCGTCGCCGCACCACCCACGGCCAGCGCCGCACCGTTCAGCGTGCTGGTCTTCAGCAAGACCGCCGGCTTCCGGCACGGCTCCATCACCCCGGGCATCGCCGCGATCCAGCAGCTCGGTGCGGCCAACGGCTTCACCGTCGAGGCCACCGAGGACGCCACCCAGTTCACCGACGCCAACCTGGACCGATTCGCCGCGGTCATCTGGCTCTCCACCACCGGCGACGTGCTCAACGCCGCCCAGCAGGGCGCGTTCGAGCGCTACATCACCGGCGGCGGCGGGTACGTGGGTGTGCACTCCGCCTCCGACACCGAGTACGACTGGCCCTGGTACGGGGGACTGGTCGGGGCGTACTTCGCCTCGCACCCGGCCGAGCAGACCGTCACCGTGAAGGTCGCCGACCAGGTGCACCCGTCCACGGCGGGGCTGCCGCAGCGGTGGAGCCGGTTCGACGAGCTGTACAACTACCGCACCAACCCGCGCGGCAACGTGCACGTGCTGGCCACCCTCGACGAGACCACCTACACCGGCGGGAGCATGGGTGCCGACCACCCGATCTCCTGGTGTCAGAACTACTCCGGCGGCCGAGCCTGGTACACCGGCCTGGGGCACACCGACGCGTCGTACACCGAGGCGAACTTCCGGCAGCACCTGCTCGGCGGCATCAGGACCGCGGCGGGAGAGGTCGACGCCGACTGCGGTGGCACCGTCACCAGCAGCTTCCAGCAGGTGGAGCTGGCCAAGGGCGCGGCCGAGACCGGTGAGCCGATGAGCCTCACCGTCCTGCCCGACCGGGGCGTGCTGCACACCTCCCGCAACGGCGTGATCCGGCACACCGACGCCGCCGGCAACACCAAGGTCGCTGCCACCCTGCCGGTCTACACCGGCGACGAGGAGGGCCTGCAGGGCATCAAGGCCGACCCGAACTTCGCCACCAACCGCTGGGTGTACGCCTACTTCGCCCCACCACTGAGCACCCCCGGCGGCGGTGCTCCGGCCACCGGCACCCCGGCCGAGTTCGCCGTCTGGGAGGGCGTCAACCGGCTTGCCCGGTTCACCGTGAACGCGGACAACACCATCAACCTGGCCAGCGAGACGCTGATCCTGAACGTGCCGACCAGCCGGGGCATGTGCTGCCACGTCGGCGGGGACATGGACTTCGACGCCGCCGGCAACCTCTACCTGTCCACAGGTGACGACACGAACCCGTTCGACTCGGCCGGCTTCACCCCGATCGACGAGCGGTCCGGGCGCAACCCGGCGTTCGACGCGCAGCGCACCTCGGCGAACAGCAACGACCTGCGCGGCAAGGTGCTGCGGATCAAGCCGAGCGCGGCCGGCGGCTACACCATCCCGACCGGCAACATGTTCGCCCCGGGCACCGCGCGGACCCGCCCGGAGGTCTACGCGATGGGCTTCCGCAACCCGTTCCGGATGAGCGTGGACAAGGCCACCGGCATCGTCTACCTCGGTGACTACGGCCCCGACGCCGGCACTGCCGACCCGAACCGGGGGCCGGCGGGCAACGTCGAGTTCGCCCGGATCGACCGGCCCGGCTTCTACGGCTGGCCGTACTGCACCGCCCGTAACGACGCCTACAACGACTACACCTTCCCGTCCGGGCCGTCCGGGGCGAAGTTCAACTGTGCCGGCGGGCCGGTGAACAACTCACCGAACAACACCGGCATCACCCAGCTGCCGCCGGCCGTCCCGGCCTGGTTGCCGTACGGCGGCTCCGGCTCGCCGCCGGAGTTCACCGGTGGTGGCCTGTCGCCGATGGGCGGCCCGGTCTACCGGTACAACCCGAACAACACATCGCCCGTGGCGTTCCCCGAGTACTACGACGGGACCTACTTCGCCGGTGAGTTCGGTCGCCGCTGGATCAAGAACATCAAGCTCGACGCGTCCGGCCAACCGCTGAAGATCAACCCGTTCCCGTGGACCGGCACCCAGGTCATGGACATGGAGTTCGGCCCGGACGGCGCGCTCTACGTGCTCGACTACGGCACCGGTTGGTTCAACGGCGACGCCAACTCGGCGCTCTACCGCATCGAATACGCCCGCGAGGGCAGAGCGCCCGTCGCCAAGGTCTCCGCGACCCCGACCAGCGGCACCGCGCCGCTGACCGTGGCGTTCTCCTCGGCCGGCACCCTCGACCCGGACGGCGACCCGTTCACCTACGCCTGGGACTTCGACAACAACGGCACCACCGACTCGACGGCCGCGAACCCCAGCTTCACGTACACCACGAACGGAACCCGCAGCCCGACGCTGACGGTCCGGGACACCACCGGCAAGACGGCCACCGCGAGCGTGGTCGTCACGGTCGGCAACAGTGCCCCGGTGGTCACCGTCAACACCCCGTTGAACGGGCAGACCTTCTCCTTCGGGGACGCGGTGCCGTTCTCCGTCACCGTCACCGACGCCCAGGACGGTGCGATCAACTGCGCCCGGGTGAAGGTCAACTACGTCCTCGGCCACGACTCGCACGGCCACCAGCTCGGCAGCGTGCAGGGCTGCTCCGGGGTCATCCAGACCTCGAAGGACGGCGAGCACGACTCGGCGGCGAACATCTTCGGCATCATCGACGCCGAGTACACCGACCTGGGCGGGGGTGGCCAGCCGGCCCTGACCACGCACACCCAGGCCGTCCTGCAACCACGGGTACGCCAGGCCGAGCACTTCGGTGACTCGTCCGGCGTCCAGATCGTCGCCGGGGCGGCGGGCCACGGCGGCGCGGCCGTCGGCTACATCGACAACAACGACTGGATCTCGTTCCGCCCGTACAACCTGACCGGCGTCCAGTCGTTCAGCGCCCGGGTCGGCGCGCCGGCCGGTGGTGGCGGCACGTTGGAGTTGCGGGTCGACTCGCCCACCGGCCCGCTCGTCGGTTCGGCCACCGTCACCTCCACCGGCGGGTACGCCACCTTCGCCACGGTCACCGGCGGGGTCACCGCCCCGACCGGCACCCGGACCCTGTTCCTGGTCTTCAAGGGCACCGGCCCGTACTTCGACATCGACGAGTTCACCCTCTCCACAAGCCCCGGCGGCCCGGGCCCCGACCCGGACCCGGATCCCGATCCGGGCGCCAACCTGGCCCGGGGCAAGCCGGCGCGCGCGTCGAGCTTCGAGGGCGCGTTCGTCGCGGCAAACGCGTTCGACGGCGTGGCCGGCACCCGGTGGGGCAGCGCCTTCGGTGACCCACAGTGGATCGACGTGGACCTCGGCGCCTCGTACGCCATCAACCGGGTCAAGCTGACCTGGGAGGCGGCGTACGGCAGCGGCTACCAGATCCAGACCTCACCGGACGGCGTCAACTTCACCACGATCCGTACGGTGACCGGCGGCGACGGCGGGGTGGACGACCTGACCGGGCTCAGCGGCTCCGGCCGGTACATCCGGCTCCTCGGCACCGCCCGGGGGACCGCCTGGGGCTACTCGCTGTTCGAGTTCGAGGTGTACGGCGGTACCGGCACCCCGACCGGCGGCAACCTGCTGCTGAACAAGCCCACGACGACGTCGAGCAACGAGGGGGCCGACGTGTCCGGCGCCCAGGCCGTCGACGGCAACCTCGGCACCCGCTGGTCGAGCACGTTCTCCGACCCGCAGTGGATTCGGGTCGACCTCGGCAGCGCCACCGCGATCGGCCGGGTCAAGCTGAGCTGGGAGGCCGCGTACAGCAGCGCGTACCAGATCCAGACCTCGAACGACGGCACCACCTGGACCACCGTGAAGACGGTGACCGGGGCCGACGGCGGCGTGGACGAACATGCCGGGCTCGGTGCCAACGGCCGCTACCTGCGGATCTACGGCACCGCCCGGGGCACCGGCTACGGCCACTCGCTCTGGGAACTGGAGGCGTACGCGAGCTGAACCACCACCTGGGTCCGCCCTCACCTCCGATCGGGGGGTGGGGGCGGACTCGCCTCGATCACTTGATGCTCAGAAGCGCCCGTGGACTCCTGCCAACTACTCCTCATCGAGTGATTACGGTGTGGCCCTGCGAGCAGGGTCTGCCCGGCGGCCGCCGATCACAGGCAGCGCGCCTAGGCGTCGACGCGCGGCTTGGCGATTGTGCAAATGAGGGATCTCTAGTAAACCTGCGGCCGGTTTCCGGCCACCCGGTACGCCTTCAACCTGTCGTGCGCCCACTGGAGTTCCGTGCACCCCTCTGGTCGGCAGCGCCGACACACGCCGCCTGCCTGGTGCTCCGCGATGGTCTGCCGGGCCAGCATCGGCACCCACACCGACCGGGGCAACTCTCGCTCGATCACCTGCCGTGCTCCCGGAGCGTGTCCCGTGCCCACGTCAACATCTCGCACCGGCCGTCCTGGCACTGCCTGCAGCCACCGGTGGCCCGGTGCTCGCTCGGTGGCTCGTGATGCTGAGTGATCACCCGTTGAGCGGTCCAGATGACCAGCGCTGGCGTTACGGGTCCGTCGTCCATGGGCACGGCTCCACCTCCGCGAATGGGCAGGTCCGGCCACCGATCCCCGATCAGGTGACCGGACCGCTACAGGGATCAGCTTCCCTTGCAACGTGAGCACCGTCAAGGTTGGAAGTTGCAACGTGTGCCCGTAGCACGTGCATACGGTCAGGGCGTGAGACTCGTGGCGCTCTCCGACATCGCCGACATGCTCGGCGGTATTTCGCGCACCCGGACCACCGAGATCACGAACCGCCCCACCTTCCCGGCTCCGATCGACACGGTGGCCAGCGGCAAGGTCCGCGTCTGGGACCGCGCCGACGTAGAAGCGTGGATCAAGAAGTACCGGAAGAATCAGGCGCTGGGCGAAAGCTGAGACGGCCCGCAGCCCCGGCAGCAGTGCGGGCCGCTCGTCTTGGTGCCGTTAGGCTTGGCGAACTTCTCCAAGGCTTCCGAGATGTACCGCGCGTGCGTGCCAATCCCGATGTGTTCCTGATCCGCTAGGCTCTGCCGACGCCGTTGACCGCCTCGCGCAAGTACCGTTCTCGTCCCCTACGGAGAGCAGCGCGCGGGCACCCACTCGCTCTGGGAGCTGCGCGGCCCACGTCAGGAGGGCCGAGCCGTCGGGCGCGCAGCGGGAGATCGTGCGCAGCTGGCACCTGGTCAGACGACGAGGTCAGTCGTCGGCGGCCACGATCTGGGTCAGGGTGCGGTTCACCCGGTCGATGAGCAGGAACTCGTGAAACTCGTTGTGTACGCCGCCCCAGTCATGAAAGGCCGCTGAACCGAGTTCGCGCAGCCGGTACACGCGATCGGCGACAGGTAAGGGCTGGTACACCTCACGCTGCAGTTCGGGTCGCAGGTGCGCGGGTGCGGGAGCGAACTGCTCGGCCCAGGCCCGCAGGCACCGCTCGGCGGTCTCGGCGTCGATCCGGTCGTAGCAGTCCGGCGTGATCCCATCACGCCAGTACGGGCCATGTCGCTCCGGATCACCGCCGGGCTCGGGCCCGGTGGCGTAGTTGTCGCCGAACCACTCGTGGCTGATCAGCGCGGCGACGAGGATGTCGTCGGGCACGTCCGTCTCCGGCAACTCGAAGCGGTTGACGTGCACCCACTGGAACGTCTGGTTGGCGAAGTTGAGAAAGACATGACCGGCGTGCGCGAGCGTGACCGTCATCGCAGCCCTGTCAGTCGTCGGCGACCGACACCGGCTCCGAGCCGATGCAGCGCACCTTCAACTCGTACTCCCGGGTCGCGCCCTGGAACGTGACCTCGACGTCGTCGTCCGGGCCTCGGTCCACGTCGCGGACCCGGTAACCCTGCGCGGGCGCCCAGGAGACGAGGCGTACGCCGCCGGGGCCGCACTCGGCGACGGCCGTACCGCCGTCGGTGGCGAACCCCCGGCGGGCCCCGGCGCTGCCGCTCGGCGCGGCGCTCGTCGGTCCCGGCGCGGTGCTCGTCGGTCCCGGCGCGGCCGGAGCGGTGCCCGGCCCGCCAGCGGGCGTCGGCTCGGGTGCGGCGAGAGCCCGCTCGATCTCGGCCTCGCTGCGCACCCCGCCCGGGGTGCCGGTGAGGCTCTCGCCCACCAACCGGATCGCGCCGACGCCGATCAGGGTGGCGATGGCGGCGGTGGCCACCCACCCGGTGGCGACGAGGATCGAACGACGGCCCATCACCCGACTATCCCCGATCCGTCCTTGTCGTTGGCACAACCCGATGCTAAGGCGTGGTTAACGTGCGCCTCGCTGCCGGTGGCAGCGGTTAGCCTGCCAGCTGTGGCCCGCCTGTTGCTCATCGAGGACGACCTGACCATCCGTACCCCGCTGATCCGGGCCCTGCGTGAACGCGGCCACGCGGTCGCTGCGGCCTCGACCGCGATGGCCGGGCTCCGCGACGCGCTCGAGGACCGGCCCGACCTCGTCGTGCTCGACCTTGGCCTGCCCGACCTGGACGGTCGCGAGCTGCTGCGGATGCTGCGCGCGGTCAGCTCGGTGCCGGTCATCGTGGCCACCGCGCGCGACGACGAGACCGAGATCGTGCGGGTGCTCGACGCGGGCGCCGACGACTACGTGGTCAAGCCGTTCACCGCGGCGCAGCTCGACGCCCGCGCCCGGGCGGTGTTGCGGCGCGGTCCGTCCGGCGCCGACGGGCAGGACCCGACGCTCGTCGTCGGTGGGCTCCGCGTCGACCCCCGAGCCCGGCAGGTCACCCTCGACGGGACGGTGGTCGAGCTGACGCCCCGCGAGTTCGACCTGCTGCACCACCTCGCCGGCCGACCCGGCCAGGTGGTCACCAAACGTGAGTTGCTCACGGAGGTGTGGCAGATCCCCTACGGGGGTGCCGACAAGACCGTCGACGTGCACCTGTCGTGGTTACGCCGCAAGCTGGGGGAGAACGCCCAGCAGCCTCGCTACCTGCACACCGTGCGGGGTGTCGGGGTACGTCTCGAAGCCCCGGCGGCGCAGCCGTGAGGGCACGTCTCGCGCTGCTCGTCGCCGCGGTGAGCGTCCTGACCCTCGTCGCGTTCCTGGTGCCGTTGGCGCTGCTGGTGCGCACCGTCGCCGAGGACCGGGCCACGGTCCGGGCCACCGCCGACGCGCAGAGCCTGGTGCCGGTGGTCGGCACCGCCGACGCGGCGACCATCCGGCTCACCGTCGAGCAACTCGCCGCCGAGTCCGGTCGACAGGTGAGCGTCTTCCTGCCCGACGGCACGGTGCTGGGCGCCCAGACACCGCGTACGCCGGCGGTGGCCCTTGCCGCGCGCGGACAGAGCCTCACCGGCGAGTCGGCGGCCGGCCGGGAGGTCGTCATCGCCGTGCAGGGGCGGGCGGACGGCACCGGGGTCATCCGGATCGCGGTGCCGCAGCACGAGCTGACCGCCGGGGTCACCCGGGCCTGGCTGGTGCTGGCCCTGCTCGGCGTGATCCTGGTGCTGATCGGGCTGCTGGTCGCCGACCGGCTGGCGCGCACCCTGGTCCGGCCGATCAGCGACCTCTCGGCCGTCTCGCACCGGCTGGCCAACGCGGAGCTGGATGCCCGGGTCACGCCGGCCGGCCCACCCGAACTGCGTGAGGTGGCCGGTGCGCTCAACCACCTCGCCAGCCGGATCCAGGTGCTCCTGGTGCAGGAGCGCGAACAGGTGGCCGACCTGTCGCACCAGCTGCGTACGCCGCTGACGGCGTTGCGGTTGGAGGCGGAGTCGTTGCGGGACCCGGACGACGCCGCCCGGATCACCACCGCGGCCGACGGTCTCGAACGCGCGGTCACCGGGCTGATCCGGCAGGCCCGGTGGCGGCACGCACCGGCGGCGCAACCGGCCTCCTCGGACGCGGCGACGATCGTCGCCGACCGGGTCGCGTTCTGGTCGGTGCTCGCCGAGGACACCGGCCGGGCCGTCACCCTCGACCTGACACCCGGCCCCCTCCCCGTCGGGGTGGCCGCCGACCACCTGACAGCGGCGGTGGACGCCCTGCTCGGCAACGTCTTCGCGCACACCCCGGACGGCACGCCGTTCGCCGTCCGGCTCGGCCGCGAGGCGGGCGAGGTGGTGCTCACCGTCGCTGACGAGGGCCCCGGCATGCCCGCCGGGGCGATCCGGCGGGGCGCCAGCGCGGCCGGATCCACGGGCCTCGGCCTGGACATCGCCAGGCGTGCCGCCCAGGCCGCCGGTGGCCGACTGGAGGTGGGGGCCGTCGCGGGAGGTGGTGCGCGCGTGCTGCTCCGGCTCGGGCCGCCGACGTCGCCGCAGGAGGCATAGCCGCTGCGGCGCCGGGTAGCTGCCAGTCATGGCACGGTATACGAAACCCGAGCTCAGAGAGCAGATCAAGGAAGAGATCCAAGCCTCCGACAAGGGGGGCAAGCCGGGGCAGTGGTCGGCGCGCAAGTCACAGCTGGTCACTCAGGAGTACAAGCGGCGCGGCGGCGGATTCCTGGGCCAAAAGGACGAACGGCAGAAGGCGCTCCAGCGCTGGGGCAACGAGAAGTGGCAGACGAAGGAGGGCGACACCCGTGCCCGCAAGAACGGCACGACGAGTCGCTACCTGCCCAAGAAGGCCTGGGACGAGATGTCGGAGAGCCAGAAGCAGGCGACCGACACGAAGAAGCGCGAAGCCTCCCGAACGGGCAAGCAGTACGTCGCCAACACCGGCCCGGCCAAACGAGCACGCCGGGATGCCACCACCGCCGGACGGATGTCGGAGATGTCGGTCGCGGAGGCGGCCAAACTGGTCCGAGGCCTCGACACCCGACAGCTCAAGACCGCGCTGCGCAACGAGCGCGCCAGCAAGGACCGCAAGACGCTCGTCCAGCGGTTGGAAGCGGAACTCAACCGGCGCGGTTAGCCGGGTTACCTGTGGACCCGCCACTCCCGTGCCGCGGAGGCTGCCCCGTACGGTCGAGGCCGGTCGCGCGCCGTCGAGGTCAGGGCGCCTGCCCCGCAGCTCCGAAGCCTGTCGAGGTGATCCGGTCGTCATCCCGGCGGCGCAGGATCCGCATCTCGGTGGTGGCCCCGGTGCCGGTCAACGGCACTACCGCCACCGGCGGGGGCACCACGGCGGAGATGCTCGCCGGCGCGATCGTCACTCCGAGGCCGGCCGCGACCAGGTGCGCCACAGTGGTCCAACTGCTGCCGACCTGGACGACGCGCGGTGTGTAGCCGGCATCCAGGCACGGCCGGAGGTTGCGCTGGTAGGCCCGCTCGCCGGCCACCCGGGGGATGAAGACGAACAGGTCGTCCCGCAGCAGCGCGGCGTCGATCGTGGGGTCTCCCGCGCGCGGGTGGTCGGCCGGCAGGACGGCCACGAAGGTCTCGGTGGCGAACGTGGTGCCGACCAGGTCGTCGTGGTCGTCCGGGTCCCGGACCACGCCGACATCGATCTCGCCGGTCGACAGCCGGTCGACGATCTGCGCCGTGAACGCCTCGTGCAGACGTAGGTGGACGGCCGGATGACACTCCCGGAACCGGCGGATCGGCCCGGCCAGCCCGAGCTGGATCGCCGAGCTGACGAAGCCGATGTCGAAGCGCCCCTGCTCCCCGCGCCCGATCCGGCCCGCCTCGTGTACGTCGTCGGCGACGGCGGCCAGCACCCGCCGGCATCGGACCAGGTACGCCTCACCCGCCGGAGTCAGCGCCACCGACCGGGAGGTACGAGCGAACAGCGGCGTACCGATCATCGCCTCGAGCTGGCGGATCTGCTGCGACAGCGGCGGCTGGGCCATCCGCAGCCGCGCCGCGGCCCGACCAAAGTGCAGCTCCTCGGCAACCGCGACGAAGTACCGCAGATGGCGCAGCTCAGGATCCATACGCCAAGGATACGAATCGCTCGGAACAAGATATTGGACGTTCGGTTGGCGGGGGCCAGAGAATCGAACCATGAATCCGAGCACGCTGACCGTGACGTCCATGACGACCGCCGAGGAGGCCACGGCCTTCCGGACGTTGAACGAAGAATGGATCTCCCACTTCTTCGCCGCCCTGGAGGAGTCCGACCACAAGACGCTCGACGACCCGTTCACATCCATCGTCGACCCGGGTGGCGACGTGCTGATCGTCCGGGACGGCCGGGAGATCGTCGGCTGTGCCGCGGTAGTCCGCAGCTCGGCGGAGGTCTTCGAGTTGTCGAAGATGGCGGTCATGCCGGCGGCCCGCGGCCGGGGCATCGGACGCCAGCTCATCCAGGCGGCGATCGCGCGCGCCCGCCAGCTCGGCGCGACCACCCTGTTCCTGGGCAGCAACAGCAAGCTTGCGAACGCCGTGCACCTCTACGAAAACGTCGGTTTCCAGCACGTCAGTCCGGAACAGATCCCGCTGGCGCCGTACGAGCGCGCCAACGTTTTCATGCGGATGGCGCTCTGACTCGTTCGTGCCGGGCGATGCTCTGCGAGCTCAGCGCAGGCCGACGTCATCGGTTGCCCGGCTCGGCACCAGCCGGCTTAACCCGGCCTTAGCGTTCGGACAGCGCGGTGCTATCCCGATCTGACCGATCCTCGGAGTCGACAACCGAGGAAAGGTGGACACCACGATGAAGCGCACCAATCTGCTTCTGGCGTCGGTCGGCGGGTCGGCGGTGCTGGCGGTGGCCGGGGTCGCGCTCGGCGTCAACGCCGCGAACGACTCACGCACCGGCGGCACCGCGCTCGCCGCGGCGACCGTCGCGCCGCCGACCGCCACCGTCGCACCGGACACCACCGGTTCGCCGTCGGCCGGCACCCCGTCGGGTACGCCGTCGGCCGGCACGCCGTCCGGTACGCCGTCGACCGGCAGCGCGCCGGCGGGCAGCGCGGTCGACGAGAAGCGCGCCGGTGAGATTGCGCTCGCCAAGGCCGGTGGCGGTCAGATCGTCGAGGTCGAAGCCGAGCAGGAGAACGGCCGGCCGGTGTGGAGCGTCGAGATCGTCGCCGGTGACACCGAGCACGAGGTGGACGTCGACCGGGACAACGGTTCGGTGGTCAAGGCAGAGCAGGAGCCGGTCGACCACGACGACGACGCCGACGACAAGGACGACGACAACGACGACGACTGACCGGCCGCCGCCGCCCGCCCTTCCCGGGGCGGGCGGCGGTGCCGACTCCGCACGTACCCCCGTGACGCGCGGTGGTCGTACCCGTCCTTCGCGGACGGGCCGACCCCCGCGTTCGTCTGGGGTACGCGGGGACCGTCAGAGGGCGACGCGTTGCTCCTGGACCATCGGCTTCTCCTGGTCCGTCGGCTGGTCCTGGTCTGTCGGCTGTTCCTGGGCGAACTGGGTGCGGTACAGCTCGTGGTAGCGACCGCCGGCCGCGAGCAGGTCACCGTGACGCCCGCGCTCGACGATCCGTCCGTCTTCCACGACGAGGATCTGGTCGGCCGCCCGGATGGTGGAGAGCCGGTGCGCGATGACCACGCTCGTCCGGCCGGTCAGGGCTTCGGCGAGGGCGTCCTGCACCGCCGCCTCCGAGGTGGAGTCGAGATGCGCGGTGGCCTCGTCGAGGATGACCACGCGCGGACGGGCCAGCAGCAGTCGCGCGATGGTGAGCCGTTGCCGTTCCCCGCCGGACAGCCGGTAGCCGCGCTCGCCGACGACGGTGTCCAGTCCGTCGGGCAGCGAGCGGATCAGGTCGTCGAGTCGCGCCCGCCGGAGCACCTCCCACATCTCGTCCTCGGTCGCGTCCGGCCGGGCGAACGCCAGGTTGGCGCGGATGCTCTCGTGGAAGAGGTGCCCGTCCTGGGTCACCACGCCCAACGCCGTCCGGATCGACTCGGCGGACAGGTCGCGTACGTCGACGTCGGCGAGCTTCACCGTGCCGTCCTCGACGTCGTACAGCCTCGGCACGAGCTGCGCGATCGTCGACTTGCCCGCCCCGGAGGACCCGACGAGCGCCACCATCTGCCCTGCTTCGGCGCGGAACGACACCCCGTGCAGCACCTCCTCGCCGCCGCGGGTGTCGAGCTTCGCCACGTCCTCGAGGGACGCGAGCGACACCTTGTCCGCTGAGGGGTACCCGAACCGGACCCCGTCGAACTCGACAGCGACCGGCCCGTCCGGCAGGGGTCGGGCGTCGGACCTGTCGAGGATCAGCGGCTTGAGGTCGAGAACCTCGAACACCCGCTCGAAGCTCACCAGCGCGCTCATCACCTCGACCCGAGCACTGGCCAGCGAGGTCAACGGTGCGTAGAGCCGCGAGAGGAGCAGCGCGAGGGCCACCACCGTCCCGGCGTCCAGGCTGCCCCGCAGGGCGTAGAGGCCACCCAGCCCGTAGACCAGGGCCAACGCCAGCGAGCCGACCACGGTGAGCGCCGTGATGAAGACCCACTGGAGCATCGCGGCGCGGATGCCGATGTCTCGGACCCGACGTGCCCGTGCCGCGAACTCGGCGGACTCCTCGGCCGGCCGCCCGTACAGCTTGACAAGCGTGGCACCCGGCGCGGAGAACCGTTCTGTCATCCGGGTGCTCATGGCGGCGTTGTGTTCGGCCGCCTCGCGCTGCAACTGGGCGAGCCGCGAACCCATCCGCCGGGCCGGGAGGACGAAGATGGGCAGCAGGACGAGCGCCAGCAGCGTGATCTGCCAGGAGAAGGTGAGCATCACCGCCAACGTCAGCGCCAGCGTGACAGCGTTGCCCACCACACTCGACAGGGTGTCGCTGAACGCCCGCTGCGCACCGATGACGTCGTTGTTCAGCCGGCTGACCAGCGCACCGGTGCGGGTCCGGGTGAAGAACGCCACAGGCATGCGCTGAACGTGGTCGAAGACGGCAGTCCGCAGCTGGACGATCAACCCCTCACCGATGCTTGCGGAGAGGAACCGCGTCACCAGACCCAGCCCCGCCTCGGCGAGGGCGATCACGGCGATCAACACCGCCAACCGGATCACCACACCGCTGTCGGCGCCGTCGACGATCGCATCGACCACCCGGCCGGCGAGGATTGGCGCCGCGACCGTGAGAACCGCCGTCACCACACTCAGCAACAGGAATCTAATGATCAAGGCGCGGTGTGGCCGGGCGAACCGCGCGATCCGCTTCAGGGTCGCGCGGGACAGCGGTCGCTCGTCCTGCGCGTTCATCGCGTGGTGCAGGGACATCCACGCGGTAACTTCCATGCTCATTCGTTACCTCCGATACGGCAGGTTAGGACCTCACCCGAGCTTGAGGTCAAGCCGCCGCGCGAGGCTGCGGCCACGGGTTGTGCACAGCGGTCCTCGCCTGCGGTACGCATCGGCGTCGTCCACGACGACAGGTACCGCACTCCAGCACCACGGCGGGCTGCTCCTATGGTCGTCGGTGGTAGTGGTTGCGGCGGGGGAGTTGCTCGGGGTCGAGCCAGGCGGGCGGGACGAACTCGGCGTGCCCGTCGTTGCCGAGCCGGACGACCCAGTCGCTCTGGTGGACGTGTCGGTGGTGGTGGCCGCAGAGCAGGACGGCGTTGTCGAGGGTGGTCGGGCCGCCGTCGACCCAGTGGTGGATGTGGTGGGCCGCGCACCAGCGGGGTGGGCGGTCGCAGCCGGGGAAGGCACAGCCGCGGTCGCGCAGCACCAGGGCGCGGCGGAGCGGCCCGGTGATGAGTCGGCGTTGTCGGCCGACGTCGAGGACCTGGCCGGTGCCGCCGAGGACGGCGGGGAGGATGGTGGCGTCGCAGGCGAGTCGGCGCACCGTGCCTGGGCTGAGGGTGAGGCCGATGTCGAGCGCGCCGCTGGACAACTGCTGGGTCAGCCCGTCATAGCTGGTGGTGACGACGACCTGGGCAGGGTCGCCACCGCTGTCGGGCAGCTCACCGGCCCGCAGGGCGAGTCGGCACACGTCGGCGAGGGCGTCGTGGCGTCGTTGACCGGGGGACCGGGAGTCGTCCGACCCGGACGGGGCGGTCAGTGGGTCGATGGCGGCCCGCAGCAGGCCGGCGGCTTCGGCGTCGAGGGTGCCGCTGAGTCGGAGGCGCCCGTCGGTCTGCTCGGAGAGGGTGAAATGGCGGTCGCGGGCGACGCGGGCGGCTTCGGCCTCCAGGGCGGCGCGGGCGGCGGCGTCGGCCAGGTCGGGGGCGACGTGGTCGAGGATGCGGGTGGCGAGCTTGCGCAGGTGGGTGGGGTCGAACTGCCCAGCCCAGCCGACCAGGACACCGATCGCCCTGTCGGCGGTCTCGGCGTCGGCCGACCTGGCGACGGAGTCCATGGTGTCGGCGATGACCCGGGCGTGCTCCGGGCTGAGGGTGCCACCGGCCAGGGCTTGCCGGATGCCGGGGTGACCGGTCTCCACGGCGGTGGCGAGGTCGACAAGGCGGCGCGCGGCAGGGACGGTCAGCCGCAGACGTTCGCGCAGCCAGACCGTGGTGCAGGAGGCACCCTGAGCGCGTGCCGTGCCGCGGCCGTCCAGCTCACGGACCAGGGCGAGGGTGACGGCGGCGAGGCGTTGTTGAAGGCGGTGCGCGTCGTCGAGAGCGGTGATCAGGTCGCGCTCCGGAAGGGCCCAGACCGCGCCGTCGACACAGGCGGCGACTGCGTCGTCTGCCTGCGCCAACTCCTCGACCATGACCTGAGACTAGAACGGGTGTACGACATTGATGACCCGCTGTGGCAGGGCGGCTCAGTCGCAGAAGGTGGGATAGCCGTACATCGGTTTGCCCGACCGGTCGAGATAGGGCAGATGGCGGGCGGCTGCCCTGTCCCACTCCTGGTGCAAGAACAGGTCGATGTCCCGCCCGAGCGCCCGGCACAGCTTCTGGTTGCGTTTCGCCAGCCCTATTGCGTACAAGGCGTACTCGTGTTGCTTGAACAGGACGATGTCCCGCGGATTCAGACCTCGACGGACCGCCAGGCTGACGAGGACGGAGTGGTGCATGAAGACGGCATTGATCCGATCCTCGGGATCGAAGAGTCGGAGCATGCATTCCTGCAGGCTTGAAGCCTGCTCGAAGGTCACGCCCAGGTCGTCGGGTCGAGGGTAGGTTATCGGGAGCGCGCAACCGGTCAACTCGGCGGCCACGGCTGGCTTCTTGACCTTGCGCGCGGACAGGTAGATCCCGACTTTGTCCGCGTAGTAGGGGCCAGCGAACACGACTCTCGCATGTCGGGCCTCCGAGATCGTGTAATTTCCCACCACGAGATCGACCCGGTCCGAGTCCAAGGCCTCCGTCTGCTCTTCGGGATGCAGTTCCACGTACTGTGGCGTGAACCCGTGCCGGGCCTGCAGGTAGTCGATGAGTGCTATCTCGAAGCCTTCGTAACGTTCGCCGTTCTTCTCGCTCCATCCTGGAATCACGCCGGTGATGCCGATCCGCAAGGGACCGGAGAGCTTCTTCGCGGCGTCGTCCCGGTCAGATGGGAGGTGCAGAAGGATCGCGGCCAGTGTCGCGCAGAGCGTCACTCCGGCCAGCGTGGCGGCCGGCCAGTATCGCATCCGGTGGCCGCCTGCCGTCCGCGGCGGGCCGTCGGTTGGGGTTCCGCCCCGCACCGCGAGGATCCCGGCCATTGTCGCTACCACCGCTACTGGTAAGGCGAGAATGGTGGCGATGTCGGCGCCTTGTTCGGGTACCCGGGCGAGCAGGAAGGTTGCCACTGCGGTCAGCACTCCGACCGGAGTGATCCAGTAGAGATCACCACGGCGGAAGCGCTGTGTCCGTTGCGTGACTCTCTGACGTCCATCCACTACCGCAGGTTAAGCCAGGGCCGCCTCCCGCGCTGCTACGGAGAGGAGCGCGGCGACTGACGGAAACCGAACAGTTCCCGTTTGTCAGCCTCGGGCGGTCACGTGCGGGGTCGCCGGCACGAAGTGCCGACGACCCCGCCACCACCACCGAGCTAGCCGATGCGGAACTGGTCGCCGTAGACGGCGAACACCAGCGGCGTGTTCAGGTTGAAGTTGCCGTTGTTGAGGAACACCCGCTGGGCGGTGTCGACGCGGGAGGTGTCCGAGTGGGCCGCCTCCTTCTTCATCTCGATGACCCGCTCGTCGAGGAAGGCGTTGAGCCAGGTCCGCTCGTCGCCGCCCTGGGCCGGGGGCTTGGCGCGGGCCAGGGCCCGGTTGCGGATCTGGCGCATGCCCTCGTACCCGTGCATGACAGCCGCGTCGTAGTAGGCGAACTGACCGAGCGCCCGGACCTGGTCGTTCTTGCCGTCGCGGACCGACGGGTTGAAGTAGACCCGGTCCCGTTCGGCCTCCTGGGCGGCCTGGAAGACGGAGTCGGTGGCGGCGGTCCGCCAGTCGCGGGGGAAGTTCGGGTCGAGGCCCGAGTGTGACGGGGTGCCGTTGACGGCGCGCAGTGCCGGCAGGTAGCCGGCCAGGACGTTGTTGGGCTTGGTGTTCGTGTACGCCTGGACCAGTTCGAGCATGTCGCCGGTGCCGGAGCAGAAGCCGATGATGCCGGCGGTGTAGCCGCGCCCGTCGCCGATGTCCTCGATGTAGGAGAACTGCGCGCGCCAGTCGAGCGAGGAGTTCTCCGCGGCCGAGACGAGCTGCATGGCGACGTTCTTCTTCGTCGGGTCGTCGAGGTTGGTGCCGGCCGGGGCCGTGGTCGGAGGAGTGGTGGTGCCGCCGCCCGGCAGGGTCCACTGCTGGTTGCTCGTGCCGCCGCAGGTCCAGATCTGCAACCGGGCGCCGTTCGCGGTGCTCCGGTCGGTGACGTCGAGGCACTTGCCGGAGCCGGAGTTGACGAGCGCGCCGTTGCTGGCGGTCCACTTCTGGGCGCCGGTGCTGTTGCAGTCGTACAGCTGGATCTTGGCCCCGTTGGCTGTCGACGCGGCCGTGACGTCGAGGCACTTGCCGAGGGCGCGAATCGAGTTGTCGGTGTTGCCGACGGTCCACGTCTGGGCCGCGCTGCCGTTGCAGTCGTAGAGCTGCACGGCGGTGCCGTTCGCCGAGTTGGCGCCGGCCACGTCGATGCACTTGCCGCCGAGGCCGGTGATCGGGCCGGCGGTCGCGGCGCTCGCCGACGGCAGGCCGTAGCCGACGGCGGCGACGCCGACAAGCAGGGTGCCCACGACGTAGGCGGCTGTTCTCTTGTGAACCATGGTGTTCCTCGGGGACGGGGCGGCGGGCCGCCAACCGGTCGGTGACCCGGCGCGGCGTTCGGCCCCGGCGGGCACCGCGAGCATCAGGAAACTGTATTAACAGATACCAGTACGTCGATTCCCCGTCAATCGACGTCAGCGCGGCGTGACGGCACCTGTTCACCCTGTTGTTGGCGCCGCGTACCCGTCGGTGGCTATCGTCGGGCCGTAACTGATCAACGGGCCGGTCCGTCGGAACCAGCACCGTCCGACGGACAGAAGATGGTCATGGAGTCGAGTCTGCGTGCCCGGGTGCGAGCCGGTGATCCCGGTGCGTTCGCCGAACTGTTCGACACGTACGCGCGCTCGGTGTACAACCACGCGTTCCGGCTCACCGCCGACTGGGCCACGGCGGAGGACGTCATGGCCGCCACCTACCTGCAAGCCTGGCGGTCCCGGGAGCGGGTCACGGCGCTCCCGTCACCCGATGCGAGCGGCCCGGCCGCCCGGCCGGCGCCGCCGGGCCCGGCCGCCAAGAATCGTGGGTACGGCACGGTGCGTCACCTCACCGACTCGGCCGACCTGGTGGTCCGGGGCGAGGTGGCGTCGGTGGCGGACGGACGGGCGGTCTACCGGGTGGCCGAGGTGCTCTACCGCGCCCCGGAGGCCCGCGTCTCCACCCAGATCACGGTGGCGGCCGAGGTGGCCGGGAGCGCCGGCCAGCCGAGCGTCCTCTACCTGGGACTCGCCGACCCGGCTACGGGCGTCTACCGCCCGCTCGGCGGCGACGTCGGAATCTTCGACCTTGCCGGGGAGACGGCCACCAGCCGGTCACCGGCGATGTCGGTCACCGGCCTGCGCACCGAGGACGCCACCGGGACGGGCCGCGCGTTCGTCACCACGCTTGCCGAGCTTCGTCGGCTCGCCGACGAGCGCCGCTGAGCCCGAAGCAACCAGCTCGGAAAAGAATGGAACTCGGTGCCGGAGACGCACAGATAGAGAGCGTAAGCAGTGCCGCGTTCCGAGCGAGACGACCCGGGACGGCACCGAGACGCGAGGAGCGTTCCATGGCAGTCGACCTTCGCCGTACCCGGTCTCTGGGGGTCACGGCCGCCGCCGTGCTCGCCGTGGCCGCGTTGTCCGCCTGCGGCAGCGGCGGCGGTGCCGGCCCGGCCGCCGCACCGAGCAGCGCCGCACCGAGCAGCGCCGCACCGAGCAGCGCCGCACCGAGCAGCGCCGCCACGCCGACCGACGTGGCGCCCCCGCCGGTCAAGGGCAAGCTGCGCGGGTACGGCACCGTGCGGCAGCTCAGCGAGACCGCGGATCTGGTGGTACGCGGCGAGGTCGAGGCCGCCGGGTTCCGGGTCGACGAGGTCCTGCGCGCGACGTCCGGGTCGACGGTGCGGGCCGGGTCGAGGATCACGCTCGCCGCGCTGCCCACAGGTGTGCCCGACATGGCGCACATGTCGACGCTCAAGGCAGGTCAGGTCGTGGTGCTCTACCTCGCGCAGGACCCGGCTGGCCCGACGTTCCGGACGCTCAGCGGCGACTTCGGTGTGTTCGACCTCGACGGCTCCGGTGCGGAGGCCGTCGCCACCACCCGCTCGCAGACCATGGCCGTCAGCGGCCTGCTCGCCGAGGACCCGACCGCGGCCGGTCACGGTCTCCGCACCACCCTGGGTCAACTGCGTGTGGTCGCCGCCCAGGTCAAGTAGGACGAGTGGACCGCGGACGGCGCCCTCCGGTGCCGTCCGCGTGGTCACTGCTCCCGGTAGGTGGCCAGGTCGAAGTCCGCGTACACGCCGTCGCTGCCCAGATCCTGTACCCACAGGCCGAGGAAGGCCCCGGTGAAGCCCCACGCCGCCGGCTCACCGTCGATGATCAGCGCGGCGTGCTCGTCGGACAGGATTGTCGCGTCCAGCTCGGCAGGCAGCCGCTGCCAACCAGCCCCGAGGTCGTAGTCGAAGCGCACCGCCGGCCCGTCGAAGACGGCCCGCAGGCCGACCCGGGTGACGCCGCCGACATCGACGGTCAGGTCGGGGTACGCGGTGCGCCGCCCGTTGTCGGAGCTGAGCAGTTCCAGCACCGTCCGCCCGTCGTCGGCGCGGGTCAGGTAGAGGTGGTGCCAGTTCAGGGTGTTGTAGTAGGCGGTGATCCCGGCGAGCTGTCGGTGGTCGGCCGGTGCGAACTCCACCACCGTCTCCAGCGAGCACTCCATCGCGCCGACACGTCGCCCCACCAGGCTTGGTGCCTGTCGACCAACCGGCGACTGCCCGCCGTGCACCCGCAGGTACGACGGGCGGGTGTGCAGGTCGACCCAGTCCGGGGTGGCCGGGCGGCGCAGCGTCGACCAGCACCGGCCCAGCTCGGGGGCGTCGAAGTGGTCTGTCTCCGGTTCGGCCGGCCACGGGTGCGCGGGCAGGTCGGGTGCGACGACCTCGTCCGCTGGCACTCCGGCGTCGATCCGCGGCCAGTCGTCCGAGGGCCACTCGACCCGCTGGATCGCGGTCTCCCGCCCCAGCACGCAGTTGCCGAGCGGCGAGTACGGGCGGCCGACCAGGTGGGCCAGGTACCACTCGCCGTTCTGCGTACGGACCAGGCTGCCGTGCCCCGCCTTCTGCAACCGCAGGTCGGGCCGCCCGAAGGAGGTGAGCAGCGGCCCGTCCGGGTCCACCTCGTACGGCCCGAACAGCTCCCGGGACCGCGCCACGGTGACCTGGTGCTCCCAACTGGTGCCGCCCTCGGCGGTGATCAGCCAGTACCAGCCGTCGTGGCGGTACAGGTGTGGACCCTCGGTGAGCCCGACCGGAGAGCCGGTGAACAGGATGCGAGGGCTGCCGACCAGACGACGTGCGGCGCGGTCGTACTGCTGGATCTCGATGCCACCGAAGCGGTCGCGGCCGGGTCGCCAGTCCGCGCTCATGCCCAGCAGCCACGTGGTGCCGTCGTCGTCGTGGAACAGCGACGCGTCGAACCCGCGCCCGTGCAGTTTCACCGGGTCGGACCAGGGGCCGGCGATGTCCTCGGCGGTGACCACGAAGTTCTGCGGGTCCCAGTAACCGCTGGCGAAGCTGGCCACGTCGCTGTAGACGAGGTGGAACTGGCCGTCGTGGTACGTCAGGTCGGGCGCCCACACCCCGTTGGAGTCGCCGCACCCCCGCAGGTCGAGCAGGCGTCGGTCGGTGATGATCCCACCGAGGCTGCGCCAGTTCACCAGATCGCGCGAGTGGTGCACGAGGACCCCCGGATACCACTCGAAGGTCGAGGTGGCCAGGTAGTAGTCGTCGCCGACGCGCAGGATCGACGGGTCCGGGTGGAACCCGGCGAGGACGGGATTGCGGATCGACCGGGTAGCGGTCGCCACGTTAGCGATGTCGGTCGACACGAGAGCTCCTCTGGACGGGCTGTCTGGAACTTCCGGAAAATCGTGGTCCCGGATCACTGCAAGCCCTGCCTACGCTAGCCGGTCTTATCGCAATAGGACAGAGGTCTTGACCGCTGGGACGACAGCTCGTAGCGTGCCGGCCATCGATGGACATTACCGGCTAAGCGTTGAAAGTTTCGGAGATCCATAGATCTTCATCACCGGCTTGGGCGGTATCCGAGCAAGCCCGTGAGCCCCCGAAGGGATAGATCATGACTACGCACCTTTCCCGCCGAACGCTGCTCGGCCTTGCCGGCGCCGGTGCCGGCGCCTACCTGCTGAGCGCCTGCGGCGACGACGAGTCCAGCGACCCGAACGCTCCGCAGACCATCAACTGGTGGCACATCCAGAACACCGAGCCGATGCTCCCGGTCTGGGCGGCGCTGGCCACCGAGTACAAGGCCGCACACTCGAACGTCACGCTCGACATCCAGCCCCTGGAGAACGAGGCGTTCAAAGCCAAACTCACCACCGCCACCCAGGCCGGTGACCCACCCGACCTCTTCCAGTCCTGGGGTGGCGGCGTGCTCAAACAGCAGGTGGACGCTGGGCTGGTCAAGGACATCACCGACGACGTGAAGCCGTGGATCGGCGGGCTGCTGCCCGCAGCCATGGAGCCGTACACGATCGACGGCAAGATCTACGGCGTTCCGTTCGACATCGGCATGGTCGGTTTCTGGTACAACAAGGACCTCTTCACCCGTGCCGGCGTCACCGCCGCGCCCACCACCTGGGCGGGCCTGCTCGACGCGGTCCGCAAGCTCAAGACCGCCGGCATCACCCCGATCGCCCTGGCCGGCAAGGACAAGTGGCCGGGCCACTACTACTGGTCCTACCTCGTGATGCGCATCGGCGGGGTGGGCGCGCTGCAGAAGGCGGTCGACGACAAGAACTTCGACTCGCCCGACTTCGTCGCCGCCGGAGACCGGCTGAAGGAACTCGTCGACCTTCAGCCGTTCCAGAAGGGGTTCCTCGGCGCGGCGTACGGCACCCCAGACGGGCAGGCCGCCGCCATGGGCAACGGCGGGGCGGCAATGGAGCTGATGGGGCAGTGGGCGCCGGCGGTGCAGGCCTCCAGCTCCACGAGCAAGAAGGGCCTCGGCGACAAGGTCGGCTTCTTCCCCTTCCCCACCGTCGACGGTGGAAAGGGCGCCATGACGGAGGTGTTCGGCGGTGGCAACGGCTTCGCCATCGGCAAGGACGCCCCGGCGGCCACCGCCGACTTCCTGAAGTTCCTGCTCAGCGCGGACAACCAGCGCAAGTCCGCGCAGACCGGGGCAGTGCTGCCCACGGTCAAGGAGGCCGCGTCCGCCATCCCCGACGCCAACGGCAAACTCCTCGCGGAGACCCTGGCCGGCTACGCCGGCTTCCAGCTCTACCTCGACCAGGCGTACGCGCCGGCGCTCGGCTCGCAGATCAACGACAGCGTCGCCGAGTTGGTCGCCGGCAACAAGTCGCCCGCGCAGATCGTCAAGGACATCACCCAGGTCGCGAAGACCGTCTGACCGCGAGCACCCATCCAGCCGTAGCCGGCGAATCCCCTGTGGAGTAGGCATGACCAGGCCATCGACCGTGTCGGACACCAGGCACGGCGACCCGGCGACGGACCCGCCAGCACCGGGGCCGGGCGTCGCGCGACAGCGTGGCCGCCAGCCCCGGCCGGGCCGCCGCGGCGTCCTCGCCATCTTCCTCGCTCCAGCCCTGGTGCTGTTCCTGCTGCTGGTCGTCGCTCCCATCCTGGTGGCCAGCTACGCCAGCCTCTACAAGTGGAACGGCTTCGGCCTGCCGGAGAACTTCATCGGGCTGGACAACTACACCCGCGCCTTCCAGGATCCGACCTTCCGGGGCGACCTGTGGCGCGGTCTCGTGCTGGTGCTGCTGTCTCTGTTCGTGCAACTGCCCGCGGCGTTGGCCCTGGCCATGCTGCTCAACCAGCCGGTGCGGGGGCGGGCCGCCTACCGGCTGATCTTCTTCGCGCCGTACGTGCTCTCCGAGGTCACCACGGCCGTTCTGTTCACCCTGGTCCTATCGCCGAACCGGGGTTTCGGCGACGCGATCGCGACGTGGTTGAGCGCCGACGCCGGCGCGGTCTTCGCCGACCCGGACACCGTGCTGTACGCCGTCTTCCTCGTGGTGTCCTGGAAGTACTTCGGCCTCTACATGATGCTCTTCCTCGCCGCCCGGCAGGGCATTCCCAAGGAGTTGTCCGAGGCGGCGGTCACCGACGGCGCCAGCGCCTGGCAGGCGTTCCGGCACGTCACCCTGCCGCTGCTCGGGCCGACGATCCGGATCAGCGTGTTCCTGTCGGTCATCGGCACCATCCAACTGTTCGACATGGTCTGGGTGCTCACCGGCGGCGGGCCGATCCACTCCTCGGAGACCATGGCCGTGACGATGTACGAGTACGGCTTCCGCCGGTTCGAGGTCGGCTACGCCAGCGCGATCAGCATCGTGATGTTCCTGCTGAGCCTCGTCTTCGCCCTCTTCTACCAGCGCATCGTCCTCCGTCGTGACACCGCCGGCGCGATCACCAACCAGGGAGGCCAGCTATGACCGGCACGGTGAACCGCGCCCGGCCGACCCGCGGCCTCGTGCTGCACCTCGTCTGCGTCGTCGTCGGAGCGCTCATCGTCGTACCCGTCTGGTTCGGCGTGCTCGGCGGGTTCAAGGACAACGGCCAGCTCTCCACCAACCCGCTGGGCATGCCCGACCCGTGGGTGCCGTCGAACTACACCGACATCCTGGCCTCCGGGGTGTTCTGGCGGCAGCTCGGCAACAGCCTTCTCATCGCCGCGACAAGCACCTTCATCGTGGTCGGCGCGGCGGCGTTGGCGGCGTTCGTCTTCGCCCGGTACGCCTTCCGGGGCCGCGAGTTCCTGGTGACCCTGTTCGCGATCGGCCTGATGTTCCCGTTCGCGGTGGCGATCCTGCCGCTGTTCGTCCTGCTGCGCGGGCTGGGCCTGCTGGACAACCCGCTCGGCGTCATCCTGCCGCAGGCGGCCTTCGGGCTGCCGATCACCATCATCATCCTGCGCCAGTTCTTCCGCACCATCCCGGCCGAGGTCGAGGAGGCCGCCGTTCTCGACGGCTGCGGCCCCTTCGGCTTCTTCTGGCGGGTGCTGCTGCCGATGGCCCGTCCGGCCCTGGCCACCGTGTCGGTGCTGGCGGTCGTGACCAGTTGGAACAACTTCATGCTCCCGTTGGTGGTCTTCACCGACCAGAGCTGGTGGACCCTGCCCGTCGGGGTCCAGGCATTCCAGGGCCAGTACACCGCCGACAGCGCACGGGTGCTCGCCTATGTGGTGCTGTCCATGCTGCCGGCCCTGGGCTTCTACGCGGTGGCCGAACGGCAACTCATCGGCGGTCTCACCGGCAGCGTCAAGGGATGACAGCGCACCACCGCGAGCAGACCCGAGGTTTCCAGCAGGACGCAGGGGGGACAGTGGGCACGGAGAACGGCCGGAACGTCACCATCGCCATGATCGCACGGTTGGCCGGAGTCTCCGTGCCCACCGTCTCCCGGGTCATCAACGGCCGTTCCGACGTCGCAGCGGACACCCGGGAACGTGTCGAGGCGCTGCTCAACCGGCACGGCTACCGCCGCCGGTCACCGACCCGGCGCACCGAAGCCGCCCTCATCGACCTGGTCTTCAACGACCTGGACAGCCCGTGGGCCGTCGAGATCATCCGCGGGGTGGAGGACGTCGGCCAGACCAGCGGCGTCGGCACCGTCGTGTCGGCCATCCACTGGCGCATCTCCTCGGCCAAGCAGTGGCTCGACAACATGCGTACGCGCTCCACCGAGGGAATCATCTTTGTGACCTCGATGGTGAACCCACCGTTGCAGGCCGAGCTGCGCCGGCTGCACCTACCTGTCGTCATCATCGACCCGGCCGGGGTCGACCCGCAGGAGTCACCGACCATCGGCGCCACCAACTGGGCGGGCAGCCTCAGCGCCAACCAGTACCTGCTCAGCCTCGGCCACCGCCGCATCGGCTTCATCGCCGGCCCGCCGCACCTGATGTGCAGCCGGGCCCGGATGGACGGCTATCGCGCCGCCCTCGGCGCCGCCGGAATCCCCATCGACGACGCCCTGATCCGCCCCGGAAACTTCTACCACGAGTCCGGGTTCACCGCGGGTACGCAGTTGCTGGCCCTGCCCGACCCACCCACCGCCATCTGCGCCTCCAGCGACCAGATGGCCCTCGGCGTCTACGAGGCGGTCCGCAAACGAGGCCTACGGGTGCCCGACGACGTCAGCGTGGTCGGCTTCGACGACCTGCCGGAGGTGCGGTGGTGCTCCCCACCGCTGACCACCGTCCGTCAACCCCTGGCCGAGATGGGCATGCTTGCCGCGCGTACCGTGCTGCGCCTCGCCGGCGGCGAGCGGACCGAGAGCCCACGGGTCGAGCTGGCCACCGAACTCATCGTCCGCGACAGCGCCGCACCACCACGGTCGTGACCCTTCCCCGCGCCCTGGGGAGACCGCTTCCGCCGGCGGTCACGGCCCCGTCGGCGTCCGAGTGGGCCGTCCTGACCAGTGGGCGAAGACCGTTGTCTATGGACAATCGCTCACTGTTAACGCTAACGTGACGGACAGTCGTCGTTACTCGAACGACCTCGGGCCGTGGTGACGGAGCTGTCACACCGACCCGAGCCGTGGCGGACGACGATCGTGGCGTGGGGCGGGTGGCACGTGGCCGGCGCGAGACGGCCCGAGACCACCACCGGGCGACCCGCACGCCGCGCGGCCGAGGCATGAACGGCCATCGGAAACCCAGGGCGTCGCAGCGGCGGCACAGTCGTGCGACGACACCGGCCCGCCCACCTGCCCAGCGCACGCCGCTGAGCGGGGGCGCACACCCGGGCCGCCCTGACGACAACCGTCGGCCCCAGACCTGGCCGCCGGGTCGCGTCCCGCTGTTCGGAGTCCGGGCCCGAGCAGCGGGACGCCAGCCGGCCCGGGCCGGGGGGCGGGGGGCGCCGCGGGCCGTTGGGGGCGCGATCGGTAATGCCCACCGCTGAACTAAAGTCACACC
>NZ_JBSGIV010000040.1:0-64219 GCF_053605225.1 Micromonospora sp. NPDC003944 | reverse complement strand
CCGCCCGGATCGGCAGGTACGTGTCCGCGACCGCACTGGTCCGGGTGAACCGCGGCAGTTTCCGTCCTGTGCGGACGGAAACTGTCCAAGATCTCTCAAGGATAGGGCTGCGAGATGGGCAGTACGGCGGCAGGTCCAGCGGGACACCCCACATCACCAAGACGGTTTGACCACCGCACTCGCCGTCCCGATCGCCGCACCTGAAGGCTCAGCGACGCCGCATCGCCGGGTCGAGCAGGGCGGGCGGGGTGTCGAACTTCTCGGCTGCGGCGAGGTCGACCCCCGGTGCGACGATCGCGTCGATCGCGTCCAGCACGTCGGCCGGGAGCACGGTGTCCGCGGCGGCGAGTTGCGAGTGCAGGTGGTCGATGGTGCGCGGGCCGATGATCGCGCTGGTCACCGCCGGGTGCGCGGTGACGAACCCGAGTGCGAGCTGGATCAGGGTGAGCCCCGCCTCGTCGGCGACGGTGGCCAGCCGCTCGACCGCGTCGAGCCGGGCCTGGTTGGCCGGGATGCTGAGGTCGAAGCGGGCGGGCAGGAGCGCCGAGCGGCTGGTGGTGATCTCCCGGCCGGCACGGATCGCGCCGGAGAGCCAGCCGGAGGCGAGCGGGCTCCAGGCGAGCACACCGAGCCCGTACTGCTCGGTCACGGGCAGGACGTGGGCCTCGATCCCTCGTTGCAGGATCGAGTAGCTGGGCTGCTCCGTGACGTAACGGCTCAGGTGGTGCTCCCGGGCGGCCCACTCGGCCTGCACGATGCGGTACGCGGGGAAGGTCGAGGAGCCGAAGTAGCGGATCTTCCCCGCCCGTTGCAGGTCGCTGAGCGCGGAGAGGGTCTCCTCGTCGCTGGTGGTCGGGTCCCACCTGTGGATCTGGTAGAGGTCGACGTGGTCGACGCCGAGGCGGCGCAGGCTGTTGTCCAACTCGGTGACCAGCCAGCGGCGCGAGCCGCCCCGTTGGTTGCGCTCGTCGCCCATCGGCATGCCGGCCTTGGTGGCCAGCACGATGTCGTCACGGCGGCCGGCGATGGCCTTCCCGACCATCTCCTCGGACTCGCCCTGGCTGTACATGTCGGCGGTGTCGATCAGGTTGATCCCGGCGTCCAGCGCGGCGTCGACGATCGCCGTCGCGTCACTCTGGCTGGTCTGGCCCAGCTTGCCGAAGTTCATCGCGCCGAGGGCGAGGGTGCTGACCTGGACGCCGGTGCGCCCCAGTGTGCGGTACCGCATGGCTGTTCCTCCACGGAAAGGGTGAGGTGGCACTGCGCCACCCGCTCTGACAACCGAAGCAAGTGGAACCATGTTCCGCTAAGAACGATACGGAACAGCGTTCCGGATGCCAAGTGACGAGGGTTACGGCAGGCGCCGCAGGCTGGGCCATCCCCTGGAGTGCGACCGCGATAGCTTCTCGATCATGGTGGAGTGGGAGCTTCGGCCGGCCTCGATGGCGGACGTCGAGGCGGTGGCCGAGCTACGGGCGGTGGTGCTGCGGGCCGATCTCGAACGGCTCGGGCGGTACGACGCACAGCGGGTGCGGCAGCGCCTGCGGGACGGTTTCGCGCCGGCGTACACCTGGGTCGTCGAGGTGGGCGGCGGGTTCGCCGGCTGCGTGGCGCTGCGACCCGCCGCGGACGCCCACTGGCTGGAGCACTTCTACCTGGCCCCCCACCTACAGGGCAGCGGCATCGGCACTGCCGTGCTGCGCGACCTGCTGGATCGGTGCGACAGCGCCGGCACGCTTGTCCGGCTGAACGTGCTGCGCGGCAGCCCGGCCCGACGGCTGTACGAGCGGCACGGGTTCACGCTCGACAGCGAGGATCCGGTGGACGTGTTCATGGTCCGCACACCCGGGACCGGCCGGGTGTCAATGTAGCGTTGACAGATGACGTCGGAGCTGGCCCGGTTGGCGAACGTGCGCGCTGCCCGCGCCCGGCTCGACGAGCAGGAACTGGAGATCATCGACCGCGCGCGCCACGACGGCGCGACCTGGGCGCAGATCGCCACGGCCCTCGGCCTCGGCAGCCGGCAGGCCGCCGAGCAGCGTCGACAACGGCTGGTGGCGGCGCGGTGGTCGCGTCGACAGCAGCTCGACCTCCGGCTGCCTCCACAGGTCGCGGCGCTGCGGACAGCAGTGGCCGACCTCGGCCGCTGGATCAGCGCCGATCAGCGGTGGGACAGCCGATTTCCCCGTGCGGCACTGGTGCGAAGCACCGTGGACGCCGCGCTGGACGCCACCCCTGGCGCGCTGCACGCGTTGGCCCTGCACCTCGCCGCCGATCTCGCACATGCGGGCGAGCGACTGCCCGCACCCGCGCAAACCGCCGCAACCGCGATCGACGCCGCCCTGTCAACAATCCGTTGACGGGTCGTCACAGCATTGCCCGCTCCCCGCTCAAGGCCAAGGATGTGAGTCACCTCGACTCACCCCGGAGTGCTCATGCGTCGCAACGCGGGCCTGTTCGTGGCGATCTCCCTGCTGTCCGGCTTCGGCAGCAGTGCCATGTCCCTGGTCGCCGGCATCTGGATCCTGGACCTCACCGGGTCCACGAGCCTCGCGGCCCTGGCCGGGCTCTGCGTGTACGCCCCGGTGCTCGCCGGCCCGTGGCTTGGCGGTCTGCTCGACCGAGCGCCCCGACGACCTCTGGTCATCGCCGTCAACCTCATGTTGGCCGCTGCCCTGCTGGCACTCCTCGCGGTTCGCGGCCCGGGGCAGACCTGGCTCGTCTTCGCCGTATCGTGCGCCTACGGTCTCAGCTACGTGTTGATCGACGCCGGCGAGACGGCGCTCCTGCCGTCGGCGCTGGCACCGACCGAACTCGGCGACGTCAACGGGTGGCGCTCCAGCGCCCAGGAGGGCATGAAGCTCGTCGCTCCCCTGGCCGGTGCCGGCCTCTACGCGTGGCGGGGCGGCCATGCGGTCGCCGCCCTCAGCGCGGCCATGCCGATCCTGGTCGCCACCCTGTACGCGCTACTCCGCCTGAACCGGACGCCCACCGACCGGCCCACCGAACGCGGCAGCGGCCCGCGTACCGGATTCGTGGTCCTGTTCGAAGCGCGAGCCACGGGGGTGCCGGTGGTCCTCGCCGCGGTGTCGATAGCCATGTCCGGCTTCACCACGGCGGGCATCTACGCGGTCGTCGTCACCGAGCTGCGCCTGCCGACGACGTTCCTGGGTGTGCTTGCCAGCGCGCAGGGCGCCGGTTCCATTCTCGGTGGTCTGATCGTCGGCCGGATCATCGCGGCACGGGGTCCCGTCACCGTCGGTGTCGCCGGGACGGCGCTGTTCGCGATCGGCTGCCTGGCACGGTGCCTGCCGTGGTGGCCGGCCACGGTCGTCGGGGCGGTGGTGGCCGGCGTCGGGCTGCCGTGGACCCTTGTCGCGGCGGTGACCGCCGTGCAGACCCACACGCCGTCGGCGCTGCTGGGGCGGGTCTCCGCAACGGCGAACACCGCGATGTTCGGACCACTCGTCGCGGCGATCCCGCTCGGCTCCGCGGCCGTCCACCTCGGCGCCCGCCCGCCCCTCGTCACCGCCGCGGCGATCTGCCTGACGGCAGCGGTGGCGACCGGGTTCAGCCGCGTACCGGATGGGTTGCCTGGAAGGCCAGTCGGCGGTCCGCGTCGGCGGCGATCCGGTCGAGAATGTCGTCCAGGTCGAGGAAGACCGACCACCGCTCGCGGCCGGTGACGTCGGCCAACCGGTCCACAAGCAACTCCTCCAGGTCGGTGACCCGCTTGCCCTTCCACACCTTGTCGGCCAGGCTGACAAGCAGGTCGTCGACATCGATGCCGCCCTGGTGCCAGGACGCGTGGTTACGCGCGAACCGGGCCGACGACTCCGCAACGCCGTGTTGGAGCAGCAGTTCGTAGCCGGCGGGCTCGTGCGCGGACCCGGGGCCGGACAACTCCTCCGGATGCCGAACCTTGCCGATGTCATGGGTGGCAGCGCCGAAGAGCACCGCCTCACGGTCGAACGGAAGGTGCGGAAACCGGTGCGCCATCGCGTCGGTGAGCTGGGCGGCCACGTCGTGCACGGCCCGCAGGTGAGCGGCGAGGCGCGGCGGCGCGTGCAGGGTCTCCAGCAGGGCGACGACCCGGTCGGGCAGCGGCCGTAGCGGCGGGTCCGCGGGTGCGGTGAGGGCGCGGCGCAGCGAATCGGAGGTCACCGCAGCAAGAGTACGACCACCGCGCTCGACGGCCGTGCGCCTGGATACTGTCTAGTCATGCCGCTCAGTCCGGACGAGGTCGAGGTGTTCGAGCGCTCCAGGGCCCGCCTGGAGGCGATCGCCTACCGCCTGCTGGGCTCGGCAAGCGACGCGGAGGACGCCGTCCAGGACACCTTCCTGCGCTGGCAGGGCGCCGACCGGGAGCACGTCGAGACCCCCGAGGCGTGGCTGACGAAGGTCCTCACCAACGTGTGCCTCAACCAGCTGACGTCGGCGCGGGCCCGGCGGGAGACCTATGTGGGCACCTGGCTGCCCGAGCCGGTCCTCGCCGGGGACCGGATGCTCGGCCCGCTCGACACCGCCGAGCAGCGCGAGTCGGTCTCGATGGCGGTGCTCACCCTGCTGGAGCGCTTGTCGCCGAACGAGCGCGCCGTGTACGTGCTGCGGGAGGCCTTCGGCTACTCGCACGGCGAGATCGCCGAGATCCTCGGCATCACCGAGTCGAACTGTCAGCAGACCTATCGGCGGGCCAAGCAGCACGTCGCCGCCGAACGGGCCCGCACGGAGGTCGACCGGGCCGCCGCGCGGAAGATCGTCGCGGAGTTCCTCGCGGCGGCGAACAATGGCGAGATCCAGCGGCTCGTGGAGTTGCTGACCGACGACGCGACGAGCACCGCCGACGGTGGCGGCAAGATCCCGGCCCGGTCCGCGCCGATCGTCGGCGCACTCGCGGTGGCGAAGTTCCTACGGGGCCTGTTCAAGCCGGCCGACGTCAAACGGGACCTGGTCGGTGGCAGCCCGGCCGCGCACGTCGCCACCGCAAACGGCGCTCCGGCGGTGGTCGTCGTGATCGACGACCGGGTCATCGGCGTGATGTCCCTGGAGGTCACGCCGGAGGGCGTCGCGGCCATCCACAACCAGGTCAACCCCGACAAGCTCGCCCGCGCCACCCGGCAGTGGGCCGCCTCCGAGCACGAGGAACCCACCCTCCACGTCTGGTGATCCAGCTCATAGCCGCGCCCTGTCAGGAATCGCGTCGCTGCCCGGTTCAGGAAGCGACCACCACCGAGACAGGAGTGCCACCATGAAGCACCGCATCGTCGTCCTCGGAGCGGGGTACGCCGGAGCCATGGCCGCCGGGCGTCTCGCCAAGCGGCTGCACCCGGACGACACCGAGATCACTCTCGTCAACGCCGACGCGGATTTCGTCGAGCGGGTCCGCATGCACCAACTCGCCACCGGACAGGACCTCCCTCCACGTCCACTCGGCGAGGTCTACGCCGGCACCGGCGTCACGCCTCGGGTGGCGCGGGTCACCGCCGTCGACGTCGACCGCAGGACCGTCGCGCTCGCCGGCGACCACGGCACCGACGAGATCACCTACGACACGCTCGTCTACGCCCTGGGTAGCGCTGCCGCGGACCATGGAGTCCCGGGGGTCACCGCGCACGCGTACGACATCTCCGGCAGGCCCTCGGCGCTGCGGTTGCGCGACCGCCTCGCCCACCTCGCGGCCGGCGGGACCGTGCTCGTCGTCGGCGGGGGCCTCACCGGCCTCGAAGCGGTCACCGAGATCGCGGAAGCCCGGCCGGACCTCGACGTCGCGCTCGCCGCCCGCGGTGGTCTCGGCGACTGGCTCAACGGCAAGGCGCAGCAGCACCTGCGGGGCGTCTGCGACCGGCTCGGCATCACCGTGCACGAGCACGCCGACATCGCGCGGGTGGAGGCGAGCGGCGCGGTCACCTCCGACGGTCGGGAGATCCCGGCCCAGGTGACCGTGTGGACGACCGGCTTCGCCGTGCACCCCATCGCCGCCGCGACGACCCTCGCGGTCGCGGAGACCGGGCAGATCATCGTCGACGACACCATGCGGTCGGTCTCACACCCCGAGGTGTACGCGGTGGGCGACGCCGCGATCGCCGACGGACCCGGCGGCAAGCCACTACGGATGTCCTGTGCCTCGGGCATCCCGATGGCCTGGCAGGCCGCCGACGCCATCGCCGCGCGGCTGACCGGCCGGGCGACGTTCCCCAAGGCCCCGCTGCGCTACTTCAACCAGTGCATCAGCCTCGGCCGCCGCGACGGCATCATCCAGTACGTCACCGCCGACGACCGGGCCAGGTCGGGCCTCCTGACCGGGAAGCTGGCGGCCCGGTACAAGGAGTTCGTCTGCACGGGCGCGGCCTGGAGCCTCCGGCACCCGGTCCTCTACCCGGTCCGCCGCCACCGCATCGTCGCGACCCGGACCGAGATCCGCGCGAACGTGTCCTGACCGGACGTGCGACAGCCTCCGACTGTCGCACTGGCTGCGGAGCACGCGAGGACCTGTCGGCAGTCGGGCGGGCCGGAACCCCACCGGGAGCGGCCCGCCCGCAGTGGCCTATTCGGACCTGTTCGGAGCACTCAGACCGGCTGCGTCTGCTCGACCAGGTGGACCAGCACCAGCGCCGTGCTCCTGTCCGGTTGCACGAACGCGGTGCGGATCAGGTACGTGCCCCGAGGCAGGTCCACCGCGAGGTGGGTGGCGTGCTCCAGCCCGTCGCCGGTGTAGCCGGAGTCGAACAACTCGGCCGGCCCACTCGTCGTCCAGGTGCCCGCGTCCTCCCAGTCGGCGATCTCGAGTGCCCGGGGAATGAGGCGGACGACCTCCGCTTCGGAGGGTGCGTAGAGCCACCGCACGAAGACCCGCCGCTCCGGCAGGTACGTGGTGGGGGCCGGTTCGTCGGCCAGAACGAGCGCCTGGTCGGCACCGACCTCCAGCACTCCCACGTAACCGTCGACCCGGCAGGCCCGCTCGTAGTCACCCCAGGAGTCGTCGTCGTCCACCGACGCGCCCCTCCACTCGCCGAGCGCCGACGTGGGCACCACGATGAGCGGCCCGCCGCCGGAGTCGACCCACGGCAGCTCGCTGACCGGCCTGCGCGTACGAGCGAGGACGCCGGCCAGGTCGCTCATGTCGGTCACGATCGCGTCGGCACCGGCGGCGGCGAGGCGTTCCGCCTTGCCGGGCCGGTTCGCGTACCCGATGCAGGCGACACCTGCCGCTCGGGCGGCTGCGATGTCGGTGGTCGAGTCACCGACCAGCACAGCGGCACCGGGTGCGACCTTCAGCGCCCGCAGGGCCTGCACCACCGGCGCAAGGTTGGGCTTCAGCAGGTCGGGGTGCTCACCTCGGCCGATGACGGCGGCGAAGTAGCGGGCCCGGTCGCGGCGCCCGAGGTAGGCGCGGATGGCTGCGGCGGAGTTGTTGCTGACGATGGCGAGGGGACGCCCGGTCTCCAGGCACGCCGCGACCACGTCGAAGGCCCCGATCGTGGCCTCCGCCGACGCCGACGCCTCGACCTCGGCCGCCGCAAGTGCCGCACCGACGACGCCGACCAGGTCGGGCGCGAGCACGGCGGTCGCGCGGAACAGCTCCAGCGGGTCGTCCCCGTCGCGCAGCTCGTCGGGCAGGGCGACGCCCCGGTCGAGGATCAGTTGACGCAGGTCGGCGGCGATGCGCGGCGCGGCCTTTCTGCCGAACAGGCGGCAGATCGGGCCGTCGAAGTCGACGAGTACGACCTCGGCCCGCTCGGCGATGTCGGCGAGCCAGTCGGTTGGCGGTGCCGCCTCGGTCGTCATCGTGCGCCCCCGCCTGCCGTCGTCGCCGTCAAGGCTGTCGATCCTAGAGGCCAGCGAGCGGCCGAGCCGTCCTCGGACGACTCGGCCGCTCGTCGCTGGGTCAGCGTGTCACCCGGGTGGCCGGGCTGTCGCCCGGCAGACCCCCCGCATCGCGGTCCGCCTCCACCGGCGGCAACGGGGTGGTCCCGAGAACGCCTGAGGTATACCGCTCAACACCGCATCCGCCCCGACGACGATGACCGACGGTGACGGCCGAGCCGTGCGGTCCGGTCAGAACCCGCCCCACTGCCGGGCCGAACACTTCCAGGTCTTTCCGTCGTCCTGCGAGATGCAGACCGCGAGGAACTTGCCGAGAAACGGCAGGGTGAAGGTGAAGATATGGGCCTTCGTCTTCGCGTACACGACGCCTGACTTCTCGGCGATGTCGGCAAGCGCCCACCCGGGGTCCGGTCGGTCCACTGTCGCCACCCGGCGTAGCGACGGGATGTCCTTGCCGTCGAGGAGCGTCCTGATCTCGTCCGCCGAGGGCTCTCCCTCGCCGACAAGCGTCTGCACGCTTGACGGGCCGTCGACGGCGACGCCACCATTCGCCTTCTCGAAGGCCGCCCTCGTCCCGCCGACCGTGGTGCCACCGGGGAGGTCGAGGGTGAGAACCAGTTCACCGGTCCGGCGCGACAGCAGGCACTCCCAGACGGACTTGCCGGACGCGACGCACATGGTCAGGCACCACTCCCGCCCGTCCGGGGTGGACGAGGCGAAGAGCAGGGACGTTGCCGTCCCGCCCTCGCCCCTGCCGTCGTACGCCCCGTCGGCGAGGTCGGCCATCGTCGTGCCGAGCACGTCCCGGCTACCCGGGATCGTGCCGACGACAGTGACACCGTCGACCTCCTTGCCGGCGGCGAGCGCCTCGAGCTGGTCGCGGGTGAGTTTCCGCCCGCCGGTGTCGACGGCCAGCACCGTGTCCAGGTCGCCGACGGGCCGGCCGGTCAGGTCCTCGAACTGTTGGAGCATGGTCCCCGGGGCGCCGGGGTGGTCGGTGATCGTCGTGCGGGCCTCGCTGTCGGCGGCGTGGGACGGGGCGTACGAGGCGGTCAGCCCGACGAGCAGGGCGGCCGCGACGACCGTGGCGCGCCTGGTGACGTTCCGCAGAGTTGTCATGCTGTCCTCACTTCCGTGATCGGAGTCGGCGGGTCGGAACGGGCTACCAGCGACACGTGACGATGTCGCCCACGGTGTTGGGGGACCCCCACTCGCAGTGGTCGTCGATCCACTCACCGATATAGTTGATCGTGTCCACGATCCAGGCGAACACCGACTTGATCGCGCCCCAGAGGCTGAAGTAGACGACTGTCGTCTCCGGGGTTCCGCCGGCCTCGTCGATGACGTCCTTCGTCGACATCGCGGCATCCGGCTTCTCGATGATGTCCAGCACCCGTACCCCGGTGTCGTCCTTGCCGGCCAACAGCGCCGCGATCTGTTCGGGCGTCCGCTCCTTGCCGTCGTCGACAGCGACTATCGCGCGGTCGACGAACACCTCTGGGCTGCCGCTGACAGCCCTGGCGATACCGGCGATCTCGCCCACCGTGAGGTCGTTGCCGAGCGCGGGGCCGGTGAACCGCCGGACCGACACGGCACCTGACGGCTCCACCTGGATCGCGTCGGCCGTGATCCTGTCGTCCTCTCCGAAGGGCTCCCAGGCGTACGCCCACGTCCCGCCGGCGCAGCGGAACGGACCGTACTCCCGCCCCTCGGGCGCGGTCTCGGTACGGACGACGCCGCCGCGCTCGTCGACGTGCTGGACCACGCAGTCGGCGCCCTTGCGCGGCGGCTTCTCGGTCTGCGCCACGGCGGCGGAGGACATGGTCAGCACCGTCGCGCTGACCACCCCGACCACCGCGAGGCGGTGTGCCAAACGACTCATCGGACGCTCCATTCCTGAACGGAAGAGACTGGTGTCCGAAGAGTGCCGGGCTGCGCTGAAGCGGCCCGGAAACGGCGCTGAAAGAGGGTCAGCGCAGCCGGGTGGCGTCGAGCTGTTCGAGGTCGACGCGGATCGACTCGGCGTCGGCATCGCCGAGTTCGTCGAGGATGGTCAGGGCTCGACGCCAGGCGGCACGGGTGGCGGTGAGGTCGTCGAGCGCCCGGTGGCTCCCGCCGAGGTTCACGTACGTGCTCGCTTCGGCGTACCTGTCGTTGACCTGGGTGAAGAGTTCGAGCGCGTGCTCGTAGCAGGCGATCGCGCGCCGGTCGTCCCCGAGCTGGTGGTGGGCGTGGCCGAGGCTGTCCCAGGTGTCGGCCTGTCCCTGGACGTCGTCGACCTCCTGCAACATGCGCAGCGCCTCGCCGCACGAGTCGAGGGCACTGTGGTAGTTGCCGAGCAACGCTTCCTGCCAGCCGACCGCGTTGAGGGTGTACCCCTGCCCGGCCCGGTTCCCGGTCCCCCGGAACAGCGCCAGCGCCTGCCGGGAATGGCGCAGCGCCTGCTGGTGCTGCCCCTGCCGCTCGGCCAGCTGACCGAGGTTGAGGCAGGTGTGTGCCCGGCCGGCGTCGTCACCGACGTCGGTGAACAGGTCGAACGCGCGCCGCAGGTGGTCGTCGGCCTCGTCGTACCGTCGCAGGCGGGAGCAGGCGAGACCGAGGCTGCGGTGTGCGTGGCCCTGCCCCGTCCGGTCCCCGATGCGGGACGCGGCAGCCAGGGCTATCTGCTGCGTGCCCAGCCAGTCCTGCCAGTGCCCCTGCCGGTGCAGGAAACCGGCCAGGGTCCAGGCGAGCCGCCAGGCGTGTCCCTCGAACCCGGAGCGCGCCGCGAGCGGCACTGCGGCGAGCAGGACGGGGACCTCGACGGTGAACCATGCCGTGGCGGCCGACCGGCTCCTGGGGCGTTCCGCCGTCACGCCCGCCCGAGGCGGCGGGAGGCTGATCGCGCTGAAGTGCGGGTGCAGTGCGAGATCGGCGGCGTGGGCGGTGTGCAGGCAGTGGTCGAGCAGCCGGTGGACGGCGGCACGGCGCTCGGCCGGCGGCTCCGCCTCGTCGGCGAGGTCGGTGGCGTACGCGCGCAGCAGGTCGTGGAACGCGTAGCGCCCGTACGTGTGCTCGGTGAAGAGGTTCGCCCGGGTCAGCTCGGTGAGGAGAGGGCCGATCGCCGGCCCGTCGACGCCGGCCAGGCTGGCCACGGCCGGGGCCGAGACATCCGGACCAGGGTGCAGGCTCAGCAGCCGGAACAGCCGGGCCGCCGGTGGGCTGAGCGTCCGGCACGACCAGGAGAAGACCGCCCGGACGTCGGTGGCCTCGTCGCCACCGTGGAAGGCGTCCAGGTCGCCCAGCTCGCCGGCGACGGCGGCCAACGAGAACTGCCGGTTGGTGGCGGCTCTGGCCGCCACGATCGCCAGGGCGATGGGCAGCCGCGCGCAGCGGTCGGCGATGGTGTCGGCCGCGCCGGGTTCGGCGGCGACCTGACCCGCCCCGAGCCGGCGGACAAGCATGTCGCGGGCTTCGCCGGGGCTCAGCAGGGCCAGGGGCACCGGTTGGGCGCTCTCGGTGACGACGAGCGGGATGAGCTGGTCGCGACTGGTGACGATGGCGAGGCACTCCGGTGAGCCGGGCAGCAACGGCCGGACCTGTTCGGCGTCGCGGGCGTTGTCCAGCACCACGAGCAGTCGCTTGCCCGCCAGCGTCGTGCGGTACAGGCTCACCATCGTGTCCGGGTCGCTGGGCATCCGCGCCGCCGGGACGCCGAGCGCCTCCAGGAAGCCGTGCAGCGCTCGCGCCGGCTCGGTGGGTGCGGCCGCCGGGTCGAAGCCGCGCAGGTTGACGTAGAGCTGCCCGTCGGGGAAGCGCTCGGCCACCCGGTGCGCCCAGTGCACGGCGAGCGCGGTCTTGCCGACACCTGCCGTCCCGGACACCACGACGGCGCCGCCCCGGTCGACGAGCGTGTCGAGGGTGGCGAGCTCCGCGTCACGTCCGGCGAACGTGGGTACGGGAGGAGGCAGTTGCGCCGCGACAGGTGCCGCCGCAGCCGGCCCCGCCAGCGCGGGCGCGGCGATGGCGGTGTCCTGGCGCAGGATGGCGCACTCCAGGTCGCGGAGCCGCGGCCCCGGGTCGATGCCGAGGTTGTCCCGCAGGTTGTCGCGCAACCGTCGGTAGGTGGCGACCGCGTCGCCCTGTCGGCCGTCGCGGTACAGGGCGAGCATCAGCTGCGCGTGCAGGTGCTCGTCGAAGGGGTGCTGTCGGACGAGCCGTTCCAGACCGGGTACGAGCCCGGCGTGCTCACCGACGGACAACCTGGCGTCGGCGAGCGACCGTTCGGCCTCCAACCGCAGGCGCGCCAGGTGCTCCGCCTGCTCCTCCAGCCAGGCCGACCCGGCCACGTCGGCAAGCGGTGGACCCCGCCACAGCGCCACCGCGGCCGTCAGGTGCTTCACCTGCTCGTTGTGGTCCGTCGACCGCCGGGCCAGCTCGATGAGGCGCTCGGCGGCCTGGACATCTGTCGAGTCTGGCCCGGTGTCGAGCAGATAACCGGGCGGGCGTGCCACGATCGTCCCCGGCTCGCCGAGCACTCCGCGCAGGTAGGAGATGTGGCGTTGCAGCGTGTTCGCCGCGGTGGCCGGTAGCTGGTCGCCCCAGACCACGTCGATGAGCCGGTCGACGCTTACCACCCGGCCCGCGTGCAGCGCCAACGTCGCCAGCACCGCCTTGCGGCGCAGGCCGTTGACCGCCTGCGGTCGGCCGGCGACGACCACCTCCACCGGCCCGAGCAGCCTGACCCGTACGCCCGAGGCAGCCGTCGACATCACCGGCTCAGGCTAAGTCTCCAGCCCAGCGACCTCGGTCGGTTCGTCGCGCACTGGACACGTGCGGCCAGCCTGGCGCTCGACCCGGTGCGCACGAATACGGTGGCAGGCGATGACGGTGGTGTGGCAGGGTTCCCGTCATGATGCAGCCCCGAAAGGTCCATGGCGCGTAGGTCCCCCGGCGCGCTACGCGCCCTGTCGAGGTCGGCCAGTCGGAACGCCGACAGGATCCGCTTCATCGACGGCCTGTCGATCGGTGCCAACGCGGCCATTGTCCGGCTCGAACGCAGGCATCCCGGCCTTTGGTCGCTGAAAACCGCGCTGGACGGCTATCGCCGTGCGATCAGGCAGTCGGGGCGGTGGCTGGATCTGTCTCCGGACTACTGCTCATGCCCGGGTTGCGGCGATGTGGTGGAGCACCGGGACGTCCTGGGCGATGCGCTGCGCCGACTGCCAGCGAGGGCCCGTCGCGAGTTGCAGCGTGTCGTCGACCCGTTGGACGAGGAGTTTCTCCGCAAGACCCTGCCGGACCCCCGAGCTGCCGAGCTGAGTTCCTGGCACGCGCAGGCGTGGTGGCGGCAGCGGCTGAGGGATCGGTGAACGCGCCACGTCGACCGGGACGGCCCGCGACCCGGTCACCGAGTAGCCTGCCGACGACCGGAGGCGGTACCGGCCGAGTCGTACGAGGGAGACCGTGGTGTCTGCGATCGCATCCTTGACCCTGGTCCCCAGGGACAGCATCCCTCACCTGGCCCACCTGGCCCGCACGGCACCGTCGTCGCTCCACTCGTACCTGGCCGAACACGGGAGCAGAGTCCGGAGGGAGTACGACTGGTCCGGCTACTGCCTGCTGTACGTCCTGACCTATCTCCAGGAGCACGGCATCGACCTGGAGCGGTCGGCCTTCCATGCCGAGTCGGAGGCCATCAACGGTGCTTACGGTCTGACCGTCCTCGTCACTCCCGCCCCGCAGCGGTTACTGGACCAGCTCGATCCCGCCGAGCACCGCGCGGAGGAGTTGGCCGCGCACTTCGAGGAGATGGGGATGGACTTCGAGGAGAGCGGCACGGCCGGGCTGGACGGGCTGGGGCTGCTGCGCGACAGCATCTCCGACCTCCGCGACGACCAGGTGTTGCTGCTGCACATCGGCTGAGGCCGGCAGTTTCGCCTCTGCTTGATCGTCGCCGGCGGGTCCCCGGCGGTTTGGTTCGGGCGGCGGCGGGAACCCGCGCCACCGGAAGGCCGCTCACCGTTGGAGGAGCTCATGGGCTGGTTCCGCGCGGGCCGCGGCACCTCCGCGACGGCCACCACCAGAACCAGCAACCCGATCGGTGCGGAACGAGATCCGAAGCGACTTGTCACCTTCAGCGACGCGGTCATCGCCATCGCGGTCACCCTGCTCGTCCTGGAGATCCAGCCGCCGGAGGACACCGAACACCTGCTCCGCGGCCTCGTCGAGCTGTGGCCCTCATACGTGGCGTACGCCATCACCTTTCTGCTGATCGGGCAGATGTGGGTGAATCACCACGTCATGTTCGACCACATCCGGTCCGCCGACCGGCTGCTGCTCCTGCTCAACACCATGCTGCTGATGGTGATCGCGTTCCTGCCGTTCGCCTCGTCCCTCCTGGCCCACGCCTTCGAGTCCGGCCACGGCCAACGCACCGCACTCATCTTCTACGGGGCCACGTACGTGGTGGCCGCCATTCTCTTCAACGTGATCTGGGAGTACGCCAGGTATGGACGCCGCCTGTTGACCTCCACCACCGACAACGACACCGCCTGGGCGATCAGCAGACGTTTCCGCCCCGCGCCGTTCTGGATCGTCGCCGGGACCGCGCTGGGCGCCCTTCATCCGGTCGTGGGCCTCGTGGTGGTCACCGCGTTCATCCCCTTCTACTGGCTGCCGATCAAAGGCGAGATTGCAAGCATCAAGCGCACCCGCGAGCAGAGCCACGGTGACCGGTAGCCGGCAGACCGGCGCTGGGTGTCAGCTCGCCGCGCCGGGCCAGACCGTCACCCGAATCTTCCACGCGCCGCTCATCGGCTGGACGAACTCGACGACTGCGACGTGCAGATCGCCCTGCGTGCGGACGCAGTATCGGCTTCCCTTGACGAATCGGGAGTCGGTCGTCGGGAAGCTGTTGAGCAGCGAAAGGCAGTCCTGCCGCTGCGGCGTGCCGGGCTGGTCCCACTTCGCCAGACCGGGCCAGGCCGGGTAACTCTTCAGCAATGCGCCGGCGTCGTAGATGTCGATGCTCGGGTCCGGGCCCGCGGCGACCTTCGGTGGGTCCGCGTCGAGGTCGACACCGTTGTTGGTGAAGAGCAGTTCGTACGGACCCGCGCCCGCGCCTTCCACCGGAGCGACACGCGTTGGCGTTGCCTGGGCGCCGGCCGTTCCGGCCGGGTCGAGGGCGACGGAAGGCGTGGTGGCCACCTGGTGACCGCCGTCCGCGCCGAAGCCGCCAATCTGGTGGACGAAGGCTGCGGCACCGACGATCGCGGTGATCAGGGCTGCGATGGCGGTGAGCATCCCGGTCATCGTCTGCCAGAACGGCTCCCGCCGTCCGGAGCCGTGCTGCGGATCGGTCACGCTCTTTCCTTCCGCCACGTGGCTCTCGCGCTGATCATCGCACGCACCTGCCACTCGGCATTGCCTTTGGCGTTCTGGACATCGACGGTCGTAAGATGCCCGCCGTGGGATATTCGGTGTGGCCGTCAGGCCGTCTGCACCTACCGGAGTCGGACGACATCGCGGCGACCGCCGCCGCCAAGGCCGCGATGGCCGAACACGCGGGTTGGTACAAGCCCGATGCGTCTCCGTCGGATGACACGCTCGTCGACCTAGCGTGCGAGGCCAGAGCATCCATAGCCCGTGACGGAGACTGGATCGAGTTCGACCATGACGACGAGGGCGACCCCAAGTGGTCGTACCAGGCCATGGCCTTCTACGTCGCGATCGCGCCATTCGTGCGCTCGGGGGTGGTCCACATCGAAGGCGAAGACGGCGCTCGTTGGTCCTACGTCTACGCCGACGGACAGATGACCCAGCAGGGGTGGAATGGTTGGGACGGGTCCGTCGAGCCGTTTGGCAAGTACGTCGATCTCCCATCCCAGGACGACTAAGGCCCCTTCGTGACGTGGCGGCTTCACCGTGCGCTCGACCGGCCGGGAGGTCGATCTGCCGAAGAACTCGATACCTCAGAGGTATGAATATGACTCTGAGGTATACCGCTCACCACCGCATCGGCCCTGACAGACGTGACCGACGGCGCCCGGCCTGCTGAGCCGGCCGGACCCTAGATTGGTGGCACGAGCAGTCGGATCTCGCAGTGGGACCAGTGGAGGCAGCGTGTCGATGGCCTACTGAGCGCGGGCAGGGCTCGACAATCATGCGGCACTACCCCCAGGGCCTCCCCGCTCTCGCTGGCCTGTCAGCTCTCCAGCGCTCTCCCCCGGAAGTGCTCGGGTGCCATCAGAACGGCCGGTGAAGCGAGAAGTCTTGCTCACGAGCGACCTCACGAAGAGAAGCCTGCCGCCTGGGATCCGCTTTCGCTCATGACTTCGGGTCGTCGACAGGCCCGGCTGACCAGAGGGAACGTTTGGTGGGGCGGGCGGGGCTCGAACCCGCGACCGAGGGATTATGAGTCCCCTGCTCTAACCGGCTGAGCTACCGCCCCGAACACCGCGCCGGATCTTATCCCGCTCGGCGGTCAGCAGCCAGCACCGAGCCGGCCTGGTGCCCACGCCTGCGCCAGCACGATGGGCTACAGGAATATAACAGCGTGCTCGGGTACGACGATCAGCCGGCGCGCAGCTCGTCAAGTACGGCGCCGGCGGCGCGCCAGCCACTGGTGAGAGCGCCCTGGATCGATGGGCTGTCCCGATGGTCACCGGCCACGAACAGGCCCTCGCCCAGCGCCACCGGCTTGCGCAGCCGGTCCTGCGGGGGTGGCGCGGCGGGGAGAGCCTTCGGCACGGCAACCGTGGTGAGGTGGGTCCAGTCGGCGGTGGAGTGGCCGTACAGCCGGGTCAACTCGGCCCGGATGGTCGGCTCCGGTGGGGCGGTCGGGCCGACCACCGACGTGGCGATCAGGTGCCGTCCGGCGGGCGCGTACGTCGCGGCGGCGTTGCTGAGCACCACCGTGTTCGCCACGAGTTCGCGTCGGTCGCCGTCGACGAGCAGGATCGGCTCGTTGAGCGGCGGCTCGGGCGCGCTGTGGTAGTAGGTGGTGTAGCTGTGCATGCGTACCGTCGCCAGGGCTGGCAGCAGCGCGGACGCGGCGGGTGGGTCGACGGCGACCACGACGGCCCGGCAGCGGATGTCGCCGGCCTGGGTGCGGACCCGGCCCGGGGCGACCTCCGTGACCGGGGTGTCCAGGTCGAGCAGGTCCGCGGGCAGCGGCGCGGCGATGGCCCGGGGCAGCGCGGCCATTCCTTCGGCGGGCAGGCCGATCCGGCCGCGGGCGAAGGAGCGCAGCACCATCGCGAACACGTGGCTGGAGGTGGAGAGTTCCCGGTCGACGAACACGCCGGACAGGAACGGTCGCAGCAGCTCCTCGATGATGGCGTCGGAGAGACCGGCCCGGCGCAGCGCCGTTTCGGTGCTGGTCTCCGGCGCGGCGAGCAGTCGGGACGCGGGCAGGGTGGCGCAGCCGGTGGCGAGCGCGGCGAAGCGCAGCCGGTCGAGCAGCGAGCCGACCCCGGCGAGCGCGGTGCCGGGCCCGCCGGTCGGCTCGCGTACCGGGTTGACCAGCCGCACCAGGTTGTCGCCCTTGCGGACCAGCACGCCGGAGGTGAAGTACCCGAGGTCGAGCGTGTCGGCGTCGAGCAGCGTGCCGAGCCGGGGGTAGGCGGTGTTGAGCACCTGGAAGCCCCGGTCGATGAGGTGACCGTCGACCACGTCGGTGGCGACCCGGCCGCCGAGCCGACCCCCGGCCTCCACAAGCCGCCAGGGCACGCCGGCGCGGTGCAGCCGGCGGGCGGCGGCGAGGCCGGCCAGGCCGCCGCCGACGATGACCACATCGGTTTCAGCCAGCACCGCGCGCCTCCCGCTCACCGTTCGTCCGGGACAACCGGCCCGGCCACCAGATCTTCGGCCCGATGTCGTACGCGAGTGCGGGCACCAGCAGCGACCGGACGATGATGGTGTCGATAAGTACCCCGATCGCGACGGCCGTACCCAACTCGACGAGCACCACGAGCGGCAGGACGGCGAGGGCGGAGAACGTCGCGGCGAGCACGATGCCGGCTGAGGTGATCACCCCGCCGGTGACGGCGAGACCGGCGAGCACCCCGGCGCGGGTGCCGCGCTTGACCGATTCCTCGCGAACCCGGCTCATCAGGAAGATGTTGTAGTCGATGCCGAGCGCGACCAGGAAGACGAACGCGAACAGCGGGAACGACGAGTCCACGCCGGGGAAGTCGAAGACGTACCGGAACAGCAGCGCGCAGAGGCCGAGGGTCGCCGCGAAGCTGAGCAGCACGGTGGCGATCAGCAGCAGCGGGGCGAGCAGCGCGCGCAGCAGCAGGGCCAGGATGACCGCGATGACCACGAGCACCACCGGGATGATGACGTTCTGGTCGCGCTTCGCGGCGTCCGAGGTGTCCACGTTGATCGCGGTGAAGCCGCCGACGACCGCGTCCGCGCCGGGCACCCGGTGTACGGCCACCCGCAGCTCGCGGATGGTCCGCTCGGCGCGGTCGCTGTCCGGTGGATCGGTGAGGGTCGCCTCCAGCTGCACCCGGCCGTCGACGACCTTCGGAGCGGCGTCCTCCTGGGGTGGGCCGGTCTGCGGGCCGGCCGTCAGGGGGCGGACGTCGGCGACGCCGGGCACGTCCTTCGCCACCTGGGCGACCTGTCGGGCGGTCTGTTCGGTGGTGAAGATGGTGGCCGGGCTGCCGGTGCCCGCCGGGTAGTGCCGGGAGATCACTTCCTGGCCGTCGACGGAGTCGGTGCGCTGGGTGAAGAGGTCGGACTGGCCGAGGGTGGTGGCGCCGAGCTGGGTGAGGCCGAGGGTCAGCAGGGCCAGTACGACGGCGGTGCTCAGCCAGATCGGGCGGGCGTGCCGGGCCACGAAGCCGGCGACGCGACTCCAGATGCCGTGTTCGGCCCGCGGGTCGGCCTGGTCGGCGCGGGGCCGTCGGGGCCAGAACGCCCACCGCCCGCCGAGCACCAACAGCGCGGGCAGGAAGGTGAGCATCACCAGCAGGGTCGCGGCGATGCCGATGGCGGCGACCGGGCCGAGCGCCCGGTTGGAGTTGAGGCTGGACAGCAGCAGGCAGAGCAGGCTGACGATGACCGTGCCACCGGAGGCGATGATGGCCGGTGCGGCACCCTTCCAGGCGGTCTTCATGGCGTCCCACGGGCGGTCGTGCCGGTGCAGCTCCTCCCGGTAGCGGGCGATCAGCAGCAGCGCGTAGTCGGTGCCCGCACCGAAGACCAGCACGGTGAGGATGCCCTGGGCCTGCCCGTTGAGCTTGACCACGCCCGCTTCGGCCAACAGGTAGACGAAGACCGAGGCGAGGGCGTACGACATCCCGGCGGCGAGCAACGGGAAGATCCAGAGGACCGGGCTGCGGTAGACGACAAGCAGGATGACGAGCACCACGACCAGGGTGACGAGCAGCAGTGGCCCGTCGATTGCGGAGAAGACCTCGATCAGGTCGGCGAGCAGGCCGGCCGGGCCGGAGACGTCCACGGTGAGGCCGTCCCGGTCGCCGCCGGTGATGTCGCGCAGGTGCTCGACGACGGTGCCGATCTCCTCGCCCTCGGCGTCGTCGACGGGTACGACGACCTGGAGTGCCTGGCCGTCGGCGCTCGGTATGGGTGGGGGCAGCGGGGTGACCACGCCGGGGATCTGGGCGAAGCGGGCGACGTCGGCGCTCACCCGTTGCCGGTCGGCGTCGGTGATGCCGGCCTTCCGCTCGTAGACGACCACGGCGGGGATCGTCTGCCGGTCCACGAACTCGCCGGCGAGGTCCTGGGCGCGGGTCGCCTCGGCGTCGGTGGGCAGGAACGCGGCGTTGTCGTTGGTGGCGACCTCGCTGAGTCGCCCCGCGTACGGGCCGGACACGCCGCCGATCACCAACCAGGCCAGCACGACCGCCACCGCGATCAGCGTGGCCTTGCCGCCTCGTCTGGACATCCGCCCTCACTCCATGGATCCGACGCACTGAACGCGAGTCAACATCGCCCATCCTGCCGCCGAAACCACTCAAGCCAGTGCGAATCCGGCATCCCGCCGGCAGCAGACGTCCCGCCCTCGTCGATCATGGAGTTGTGGTGGCGGACGAAGGCCGCATAGCGCCACACAACCGGCACCACGACTCCATGATCGACGCCGGGGGCGGGGGCGGGGGCGGATACGACGAACGCCCGCCGGCCTTGGGCCGACGGGCGTTGGGTGGAGAAGCTCCCCCGATTGGACTCGAACCAATAACCTGCCGGTTAACAGCCGGCTGCTCTGCCAATTGAGCTACAGGGGATCGTGCTCCGCGCGGCTTCGGATCTCCCCCGACGCCGTGCGACGGGACAAGAGTACAGGACTTTCCCCGGGGTTGGTCCAGTGGGTTCCCTCCCCACCCGCGCATCGACAAACGGGGTAAATCGCCATCCTGGCACAAGCATGCTTGAGCGGAGAGCAGGATGGGTAGTTAGCTGCGGACAGAGGACGCAGGCGCGAACAGGTCGCCTTCCGACGGGGCAACTCGCCGGGGCGACGGCGCGTCAGGTACGGAAGGAGCCGCCATGCGCGGAAAGATCATGTTTCTTGGCGGGCTGGCTGCGGGATTCGTCCTGGGCGCCCGTGCCGGCCGGGAGAAGTACGAAGAGCTCGTGGTCCGGGGCCGCAAGGTGCTCGACCACCCGACCGTCCAGGAGGCGGCCGGGGTCGCGCAGGCCCAGGCCACCAAGCTCTACAGCGAGGGTAAGGACAAGCTCGGCCAGACCAAACTGGGCGAGAAGCTGGGCACCGGCAACGGCAGCACCGGCACGCAGGAGTTGACCGCCGCCGACGACGCGTTCGCCGGCACGCCCGCCACCGTGGGCGCCAAGGCGGGCACCAGCACGGTCGGCACGACCTCCGGGTCGCCGTCGTCCACCAACCCCCGCACCAAGCCGTCCGGCTCGGGCACGAACGCCAGCACGCTCTGACCAATCGCACGTCGACGGGCCGGTCGCCGCAGGGCGACCGGCCCGTGGTCTGTCCGGCGTACGGTCAGTCCTTGCTGCTGAACGCCGCGTCGAAGGCGGCGCTCGGAGCGTCGAAGGCGAGCCGGCGGACGAACTGCAACGCCTCCGGGGCACCGACCAGCCGGTCCATCCCGGCGTCCTCCCACTCCACCGAGATCGGGCCGTCGTAGCCGATCGCGTTCAACGCGCGGAAGCAGTCCTCCCAGGGCACGTCGCCGTGGCCGGTGGAGACGAAGTCCCACCCACGACGCAGGTCGGCCCAGGGCAGGTGCGAGGCGAGCCGGCCACGCCGGCCGTCACCGGTACGCACCTTCGCGTCCTTGCAGTCCACGTGGTAGATCCGGTCGGCGAAGTCGAAGATGAAGTTCACCGGGTCCAGTTCCTGCCACACGAAGTGCGACGGGTCCCAGTTCAGCCCGAACGCGGGCCGGTTGCCGATCGCCTCGAGCGTCCGCTTGGTCGTCCAGTAGTCGTACGCGATCTCACTCGGGTGCACCTCGTGCGCGAACCGCACCCCCACCTCGTCGAACACGTCGAGGATGGGGTTCCACCTGTCGGCGAAGTCCTGGTAGCCGCGCTCGATCATCGCCGGCGGCACCGGCGGGAACATCGCGAGGGTGTGCCAGATCGACGAACCGGTGAAGCCGACGACGGTCTTCACCCCGAGCTTCGCCGCAGCCCGCGCGGTGTCCTTGATCTCCTCGGCGGCCCGCTGGCGAACACCCTCGGGCTCCCCGTCGCCCCAGATGCGGCCGGGCAGGATGTCCTGGTGCCGCTCGTCGATCGGGTGGTCGCAGACCGCCTGACCGACGAGGTGGTTGGAGATCGTGAAGACCTGGAGGTTGTGCTTCGCCAGGGTCTCCTTCTTACGCTCGACGTACGAGTCGTCGGCGAGCGCCTTGTCGACCTCGAAGTGGTCGCCCCAGCAGGCGATCTCCAGACCGTCGTAGCCCCACTCGGAGGCGAGCCGGCAGACCTCCTCGAACGGGAGGTCGGCCCACTGGCCGGTGAAGAGCGTGATGGGTCGCGCCATTGTCCTTCTCCCCTGATGTGATGGGGATTCCATGTGCGGACCGGGGCGAGGGTGACCGGACGTACGCGACGCTCGGGCGGTCACCGGTGGGTGCGGAACACACCTGAACCCGGCGGGTTGCGCCTCCCACCGGGTCACCGGCCACCAGCACGGTCGCCGCCCCCACCCTATTTCCGCGCCACCCCATCGGGGAAGCCCCGCAGCCGGCCGATCATTCGGCCACCTCCTCGGGCGCGGGCAGGACGGCCCGTACGGTGAAGCCGCCCCCGGCGCGCGGGCCGGCCGAGAACGTGCCGCCGAGTCGCTCGGCGCGCCGGCGTACCCCCAGCAGACCCCGACCGGCGGCCTGGGTGCCGCCGCCGGACGGAGCGGGACCGGCGCCCTCGTCGCGAATCTCGATGGTGATGCCCGCGGCGTCGTAGCGCAGACGGACACCGACAGGTGCGCCAGGCGCGTGCCGGTCGGCGTTGGTCAGCGCTTCCTCGATGATCCGGTACGCCACCACGTCGACCGGGCCGGGCAGCGGGCGAGGCTGCCCCGCCATGCTCCACCGCACCGGTTGACCGGCGGTGAAGCCCTCCACCAGAGCGTCGAGACGGTTCAGGCTTGGCGTCGGCCCGGACGGGTCGTCGGACTCCTCCGCCCGGCCCAGCGCACCGAGCAACTGATGGCCTCGCGCCAGCACCGTCCCGCGCCACTGCGCGAACAACCCCATGCAGGTCAAGGTACGGCAGCCACCTGTGAGCCACCGCCCCCGTCCCCGCACTCCGCCCCCCGACGCGCCCCCACCCCGGCCCCGCACCCCCCACCCCGCCGATCTTGCACTTTGGGTTGCCGAAACTTCGGCCTTGCGGCATGTGTCGCCGCAGAAAGTGCAAGATCGACGAGCGCAGGGGGCGGAGGCCGGGGCGGGGTGGGGCGGGGGGTGAGCGCCGCAGGGGCCGGGGCTCACGCCGTCGGCCCCTGCGGGTCAGGCGGTCAGGGCAGGGTCCACTTCTGGTTTGCTGCGTTGAGGCAGGTCCAGAGGTGTACGGCGGTGCTGTCGGCGGAGTTGTTGCCGGAGACGTCCAGGCACTTGCCCGACGACGGGTTGCGCAGGGTGCCGTCGGACGCCGCGGCCCAGTTCTGGGCGCCGCTGCCGTTGCAGGTCCAGAGCTGGATCTTGGTGCCGTCGGCGGTGCCGCTGCCGTTGACGTCCAGGCACTTGCCGAGCGCCTTGATCGTCGAGTTCGGCGTCACGGTCCAGGTCTGCGCCGTGCTGCCGTTGCAGGTGTAGAGCTGGATCTGGGTGCCGTCGGCGGTGCCGCCGTTGCGCACGTCCAGGCACTTGCCGGCCAGGCCCTTGATCGGGCCCACCCCGGTGCTGCCACCACTGCCCTTGACCAGGGTGAAGTCGTCCAGGTCGAAGAGCCCCGTGCCGCTACCGGTGAAGGTGAGGTAGAGGTTCTGGGTGCTTGACGGAACGTTCGACAGCGCCGTGGTGACGTTGGCGTAGGTGCTCCAGCTGCCGGTGTTCGGCACCGCCACCGAGCCGAGCACCGGGCCGGTGGCCGAGCCGGTGCGTACCTGGATGGTGCCGCCCGCACCCCCGGAGACGACCCGGGCGGTGAACGAGGTGACCCCGGTCAGGTTGACGCCGTTGTACGCGGCCCAGTCACCAGGCTCGATGTAGCCGAGGGTCTGCCCACCGTTGGCGCCCGCCTTGGTGAACGCGCTGACCCCGTTGGCCGAGCTGAACGCCTCGGCCTGGATCGTGGTGTTCCCGCTCGGCGGCGGGGTGGTGCCCAACTCCTTGATCCGGATGTTACGGAAGTAGGCGTCGTCACCGGTGCCGTGGTTCTGGATGCCGATGTGGCCGGCCAGCGACCGTACCGGGTTGGTGTTGGTGAAGTCGTTGATCTTCACCCCGTTCAGGAAGATCTGCAGCCGCTCGCCCTCGACCAGCAGCTCGTACGTGTTCCACTCGCCCGGCGCGTTCAACGCCGCGTCGCGGGCGGCGATGTCGGCGGACTTGAAGGTGTAGACCGCGCCGGTGGTGCGGTCGGTCGCGTCGGTGGCGTCGATCTGGATCTCGTAGCCGTTGTCCACCGCCGACCACGGGTCACTCGACGGTGGGAACCCGATGAAGATGCCGGAGTTGTCGTCCCCGGCCAGCTTCCAGTCCAGCTTCAGCGAGTAGTTGGTGTACTGCTTCGCGTTGTACCAGAACAGCCCCATGCCGCCGACCGAGGTCAGGGTGGCGTCGGAGTTGGTGAAGCTGCCCGGACCGGCCTGTGACCAACCGGCGGTCGAGCCGTTGAAGATCGGGGTGTAGCCGGTCTCGGGCCGGCAGTCGGCCTTGCTCCGACCGGAGGCGTACCGGATGCCGCCGAGCAGGTGGTTGCGGAAGTTCGACTCCGCGTATGACGCCTGGGTGTGGCCCGCGCCGGTGTAGAAGGAGCGGCCGCCGCCGTAGCTCTTGCACCAGCTCAGCGGGTGGTCGGCGCCCATTCCGCCGCCGGAGTACGACGACTCGTCGAGGGTGGCGAGCACGTGGGCCGTCGACCGGGCGTTGGTGCGGTAGTTGTACCACTCGTCGGTGCGGGTCCAGGTCTGCGGCAGGTGCCCGGTGGCCGCGTGCCCCCGGTCCTCCACCTTGATGTTTGCCTGCTGGATCGCGGGGTGCGAGGCGAACCACGCGCCCACCAGGTTGCCGTAGAACGGCCAGTCGTACTCGGTGTCGGCCGCGGCGTGCACACCGACGTACCCGCGTCCGGAGCCGATGTACGACTCGAATGCGGTCTGCTGGCTGGCGTTGAGCACGTCGCCCGTGGTGTTGAGGAAGACGACCGCCTCGTACTGGTTGAGGTTGCTCGTGGTGAACGCGGCGGCGTCCTCGGTGGCGGTGACGGTGAAGTTGTTCGCCGCCCCCAGGTCGCGGATGGTCTGGATGCCGACCGGGATCGCGTCGTGCCGGAAACCTGCGGTCTTGGAGAAGACCAGCACGTCGTACGGGGCGTCGGCGGCACTGGCCGGGGTGGCCGGTGTGGTGCAGGCGATGACGGCGAGTGCGGCCATTGCCGCACCGAGGACGGGTCGTAGGCGTCTGCGCATATCGCTCTCCTAATTGCGGTTAGGAGGGGCCCCTCGCCTCACACTAGGCGTGGTCGAGAGGCCCCTCCCGCCAGCTCAGGGCAGGGTCCACTTTTGGTTGGCGGCTCCGCTGACGCAGGTCCACAGGTGGACCACGGTGCTGTCGGCGGAGTTGTTGCCGGAGACGTCGAGGCACTTGCCGGACGCCGGGCTGCGCAGCGTGCCGTCAGCCTGGGCGGACCAGTTCTGCGCGGCGGTTCCGTTGCAGGTCCAGAGTTGGATCTTGGTGCCGTCGGCGGTGGCACCACCCGAGACGTCCAGGCACTTGCCCAACGACTTGACCGTGGAGTTGGGGGTGACCGCCCAGGTCTGCGCGGCGCTGCCGTTGCAGGTGTAGATCTGGATCTGCGTGCCGTCGGCGGTGGCGGCGTTCCGCACGTCCAGACACTTGCCGCCCAGACCCTTGATCGCCCCGGCCCCGCCGGCCGGCGGCGTGCCGGTGACGAGGCTGAAGGCGTCCAGGTCGAAGAGCGCCCCGGTGCCCGACCCGGCGAAGGTCAGGTACAGCGTGGTCGTGCCGGTCGGGGGGTTGCTGATCGTCCCGGTGACCGTGGTGAAGGTTTCCCAGCCGCCGGTCACCGGGACCGTGGCCGAGCCGAGCACCGTGCCGGTGGCCGAGCCGGCCCGGACCTGGAGGGTGCCGCCGGCACCCGCCGAGGAGACCCGGGCGTTGAACGAGGTGACGTTGCCCAGCCGGTACGGCTGGAACGCGATCCAGTCGCCGTTGTTGATGTCGCCGACGGTCTTGCCGCCCTCGGCCGGGGTCTTGCTGAACACGTTGATCCCGGACGAGGTGCCGTAGAACTCGGCCTGGCGGTGCCGCGGCGGCAGCGTGTGCTGGGTGTGCGTGGTCAGGCCACCGGCGTCGGTGTACTCGGCGTCGAAGATCGCGAAGATGTTCGCCGCGTCGTCGTGCTCACCGTCGACCGGGATGGTGATCGTGCCGGAGCAGCCGTTCTGCGAGGTGATCTGGTGGCCGTGCTGGTCGTGGCCGAGCACGTAGGTCATCTTGACCTTCGAGCAGTCGATCGTGCCGTCCTCCGGGTCGGTCACGGTGATGCTGAACGGCACCGTGTCGCCGAAGCTGAACAACTGACCGTTGCCCGGGTTGTTGATCGTCACCGTGGGCGCGGTGTTGCCGACGTTGATCTGCACGCTGCTGCTGCCGGTGGCGCCCTGCGGGTCCCGTACCGTCAGCGTGGCGGTGTAGGTGCCGTTGGTGCTGTAGGTCTTCGTCGGGTTGGCCGCCGTCGAGGTGGTCCCGTCACCGAAGGCCCACGAGTAGGTCAACGTGCCACCCTCGGGGTCGGACGAGCCGGCCGAGGAGAAGGTCACCGCGAGCGGCGCCGCGCCGGAGGTGCGGTTGGCGCTTGCCTTCGCGGTGGGCGCCCGGTTGCCGCCGCCGACGTAGTCGAAGCGGTAGAGCGCCGAGTTGGCGTCACCGTTGAAGTAACCGGTGCCGTAGTCGAGCACGTAGTACGCGCCGTCCGGGCCGAACGCCGAGTCCATCACCTGCTTGCCGACCCAGGGGAAGGTGTCGATGGTGCCCCGGGAGCCGTCCGAGTTGACGTGGATCGGCTTGATCCAGCCCCGGCCGAACTCGGTGGCGAAGAACTGCCCGTCGAACGACTGCGGGAACTTGGTGGTGGAGGTCGACGAGGCGTCGTACCGGTAGACCGGGCCGCCCATCGGCGACTCGGAGCCGCCGCCGAACTCGGTCGGGGTGCCGGCGTCACCGGCGTACCGGATCCAGGCCGGCTGGGCGGGCGGCAGGGTGGTCCGGCCGGTGTTGCGGAACGAGTTGTTCGTCGGCCCGCCGGTGCAGTTGTACTTCGCCCCGCTGGCGTTGGTGGCGAAGTCCCACTCGTTGTACGTCTCGGTGCTGGTGTTGGTGCCGGTGCAGTACGGCCAGCCGAAGTTGCCCGGCGCGGCGACCCGGTTGAACTCCACCTGGCCGGACGGCCCGCGGGTGGAGCTGGTGGAGCCGGCGTCCGGCCCGTAGTCACCGACGTAGACGACGCCGGTGGCCTTGTCCACGCTGATCCGGAACGGGTTGCGGAACCCCATCGCGTAGATCTCCGGGCGGGTCTGGGCCGTGCCCGGTGCGAAGAGGTTGCCCGACGGGATGGAGTACGTGCCGTTCGCGTTCACCTTGATCCGCAGGATCTTGCCCCGCAGGTCGTTGGTGTTGCCGGCGCTGCGCTGCGCGTCGTACGCCGGGTTGCGGTTGGTCCGCTCGTCGAGCGGCGAGTAACCGGCCGACTCGAACGGGTTGGTGTCGTCACCGGTGGACAGGTAGAGGTTGCCGGCCGCGTCGAAGTCGATGTCGCCACCGACGTGGCAGCACATGCCCCGGTTGGCCGGGACGTCGAGCACGTCGACCTTGCTGGACTGGTTGAGCGTGAAGTCCGAGTTGAGGGTGAACCGGGAGAGGCGGTTCACCCCGTTCCAGGCCGAGAAGTCGGTGGCGGTGGCGGGCGCGTCGCCGCCGGGGGTGGAGAGCGGCGGGGCGTAGTAGAGGTAGATCTGCCGGTTGCTGGCGAAGCCCGGGTCGACGCCGACGCCCTGCAACCCCTCCTCGTCGTGGGTGTAGACCGACAGGGTGCCGATCACCGAGGTGGTGCCGTTCGCGTCGGTGCGGCGCAGGGTGCCGTTGCGGGCCGTGTGCAGGACCGAGCGGTCCGGCAGCACCGCAAGCGACATCGGCTCACCCATGTCGGCGACGCCGCGGGCCAACTCGACCTGCTGGAAGTCGCTGGCGACGATCGTGTGCGCCTGCGCGGGGGCGGAGCCGGCGGCAAGTGCGACAGTGCCGGCGGCGACCGCCAGCAGCAGTGCTGATCCGGCGGAGGACCATCGTCGGGACCGTGGTCTGGGGGCGTCCTTCATAGACATCTGTGCTGTCCCTTCCTGACGTGTGACTGCCAGGCCGGGCGCGCGCCGTCGCGCCGGATGCCGTAGCGGTGGTGGGGGGTCGATGGGTTACCGCGCCGCCGGTTCACCTCGACGAAACATTCTCGTGTTGCTCACGACACTAAGTCGCAGGTGTCGATGTGTCCATACCTTCCGGCAGTTCAGCATCAACTTTTGTCAATTTGATCGAAAGTCGCCGGTCAGGCGCGTCGATCGATCGCCTGCCCGGCCAGCGCAACAAGCGCCGCGCGGGCCTCGTCGGCAAGCACGGCGCTCTGCAGAGCGGAGAGCGCGGCCTCGGTGCGGACCCGGATCATCTGCTCGATCCGCTCCCGCGCGCCGGTCGCCTCGATGATGTCGCGCAGCTCCGCCGCGCCGTCGGCGTCCAACGCCGGGTTGCCGAACAACTCCCGCAGCCGGATGGTCTGCGGGCGGTCGGCGGCGCTGCGGGCCAGTGCCATCATGACCGTGGGCTTGCCCTCCCGCAGGTCGTCAAGGACCGACTTGCCGGTGACGGCCGGGTCACCGAACACGCCCAGGACGTCGTCGCGGAGCTGGAACGCGTCGCCAAGCGGGTCACCGAACTCGCCAAGCGCGGCGATCAGCTCCGGCCCCGCGCCGGCCAGGGCCGCGCCGATCTGCAACGGGCGGGTGACCGTGTAGCGGGCAGCCTTCATCCGGATCACGGTGAGCGCGCTGGCCACCGAGCCGTCACCTACGCCCGACACCAGATCCAGGTACTCCCCCGCGATCACCTCGGTACGCATCAGCGCGAACACGCTGTACCCCCGGTGTACCTCCTCGGTGCTCAGCCCGCACTCGTGGAACATCTGGTCCGACCAGGCCGCACAGAGGTCCCCGCAGAGCAGCGCGGTGTTGCGGCCGTACGCCTCGGGGTCGCCGCGCCACGACGAGCGGGCGTGCAGGTCGGCGAAGAGCCGGTGCACCGACGGCTCACCCCGGCGGCGGTCGCTGCCGTCCAGGATGTCGTCGTGGATCAGCGCGAACGCGTGGAACAGCTCCAGGGCCGCCGCGGCCACCACGATCGGGGTGCCGTCGGCCGCCCCGGCACCGCGCCAGCCCCAGTAACAGAAGAGCGGTCGCAACCGCTTGCCGCCGGCCAGCACGAACCGTTGGAGCGCGGTGAACACGCCCCGCGGCGCCCCGTCCGGCCAGTCCGGGCCCTGCCTGCTGAGGAACCCGGCCAGCTCCGCGTCGAAGCGTGCCCGCAGCTCGCTGGCGTCGGCGGGCGCGACGGTGACCGTCATGTCCGCTCCCCCGAGCCGCTCGCGCCGTCAGCAGCTAAGCCGGCCAGCTCCAGCAGCAGCGCCTTGACCTCGGTCGCCGCGATCGTGTCCCGGGCGGCGCTCGGGTCGGAGCAGAGCAGCACCGGGGCGTCCGCCGGGTCGTCCGGCAGCCGCCCGTGCGAGCCCCGCACCGCCTGCGCGCCGGCGTCCAGGCCGACCGCGCTCATCAGGTAACGCATGCCGAGCTTCTTGCGGGCCAGGGCCACCCCGGCGCGGGCCTTCGCGGCACCGGGGTTGGCCGGGTCGAAGAACAGCTCCGCCGGGTCGTACCCCGGCTTGCGATGGATCTCCACGAGCCGGGCGAAGTCCGGTGCCTGGGCGTCGTCGAGCCAGTAGTAGTAGGTGAACCAGGCATCCGGCTCGGCCACCAGCACCAGCTCACCGGCGCGCGGATGGTCCAGTCCGTGTGCGGCCTTGCCGTCCGCGTCGAGCACCTCGGCCACCCCGGGCAGGCCGGCGCAGAGCTTCGCCACCGCCGGCACGTCGGCCGGGTCCTTGACGTAGACGTGCGCGATCTGGTGGTCGGCGACCGCGAACGCCTTCGACGTCCACGGGTCGAGGTACTCCATGCCGGCCTGGGTGTGCACCCGCAGCAGCCCCTCGGCACGCAGCAGACGGTTGACGTCCACCGGCCGGGACACGTCGGTGATGCCGTACTCCGACAGCACCACCACCGTGGCGTCCCGCGCCCGGGCGGCGTCCAGCAGCGGGCCGAGCACCGCGTCCAGCTCGGCTGCCGCCGCGGCGGCCTGGGCCGACGAGGGACCGAAGCGTTGCAGGTCGTAGTCCAGGTGCGGCACGTAGACGAGCGTCAGGTCGGGTGACACGTCGGCGAGGATCTGCTCGGCCGCCTGGCAGATCCACGTCGACGACGGCAGCCCGGCCGTCGGTCCCCAGTAGGTGAAGAGCGGGAACGTGCCCAACCGCCCGGTGAGCGCGTCGTGCAGCTCCGGCGGGTCGGTGTAGCAGTCCGGCTCCTTGCGCCCGTCGGCGTAGTAGACCGGGCGGGGCGTGACAGTCCAGTTGACGTCCGCGCCCATGGCGTACCACCAGCAGACGTTTGCCACGGTGTAGCCGGGCTCGGCCCTCCGGGCGGCCTGCCAGAGCTTGTCCCCACCGACGAGCGCGTTGTGCTGCCGCCACAGCAGCACCTCACCCAGCTCCCGGAAATACCACCCGTTGCCGACGATCCCGTGCCCGCTGGGCGGCTCACCGGTGAGGAAGGTGGACTGCACCGAGCAGGTCACGGCGGGCAGCACGGTGCCCAGCTCGGCCTGGAAGCCGCCGTCGGCGACCCCGCGCAGTCGAGGCATGTGCTTCAGCAGTCGTGGGGTCAACCCCACCACGTCGAGCACCACCAGGCGCTGACTCATCGCTCCACTCCCATGCTCACGGATCGCTGCGGGGTCAGACCGAGGCCGACCAGTTCGTCTTGGGCGAAGGCCAGCTCCGCGGCGATGCCGGCGGCCAGCTCCGCGTCGGTGCCGGGCCGTCGTGCGGCCGGCAGCACCCCCCAGGTGTACGTCTCGACGTCGAGGTGGTCGCAGCCGGCGGCCGGGCCGTCGAAGAGCGCTCTCAGGGCTGCGCGGAGCACCGGCAGGGTCGAGCCGAGCGGCTCCTCGGGTGGGGCGTGCAGGGGTACGTGGTAGTGCACCCGCCACGGGCCGGGCAGCTCCCGGTCCAGCGCCTCGTCCAGGTCGTCGGCGGCGTACGTCGGGTCGGCCGGGTCGGCCAGGCCGGCGCACCCGGCGCCCCGGGTCTGGTGCAGGAAGCGGGGCTCCACCCACCGGCGCAACGCCTCAACCCCGCCCTCCGGGTCGGCGGCCTCCACGGCGGCCGACACCTGCACCTTCACCACCGGCAGGCCGGCCGCCCGCAGTCGGTGCAGCGCCTCGGCCGGCTCCTCCCAGGCGCAGGCCAGGTGGGCCAGGTCGAGGCAGACGCCGAGCCGGTCGGTGTCCATCCCGGACAGCAGCGCGGCCGCCTGACCGGTGCTCTCCACGACGCAGCCGGGCTCCGGCTCGAAGGCGACACGCACCTCGCGGCCGGTGTCCCGCTGCACCGTGGCCAGACCGGCGGCGAGCTGGTCCAGCCGACGCCGGGCGGCATCGGCCCGGTCGGTGTCCCACGGTCGACGCCAGGCCAGCGGCAGGGTGGAGATCGAGCCCCGGACGGCGTCGTCGGGCAGCAGGTCGGCGAGCACCCGGGCCAGGTCGAGGGTGTACGTCAGACGCTGCTCGGTGGTCCAGTCCGGGTGGTACACGTCCTGCTTCACCACCGGCGCCTGGAAGGCCGCGTACGGGAAGCCGTTGAGGGTGACCACCTCCAGCCCGCGCGCGTCCAGCTCGCTGCGCAACCGGCGGCGGAGCGTCGGGTCGGCGGCCAGCTCGGCGGCGACCGGCGCGGCCAGCCACAGGCCGAGCCCGAGCAGGTCGCTGCCGAGCGCCTCGCGCACCGGCACCGCGTAGGTGTCCAGTTGACCGAGGATGCCGGCGAGGTCCTCGGCGGGGTGCACGTTTGTGCAGTAGCCGAGGTGGACGGTCTCGCCGCCGGCATGTCGCAACCGCATCAGCTGCCGCCGCGCAGGATCGAGTTGCCGGTCTGCGGGTCCACGGCGGCGGGGTCTTCCAGGTCGCTGAGGTCGAGTCGCCCCGACTGCCCGTAGAACTCCACCGGGTTGCGCCACAGCACCGTGTCGACGTCGTCGTCGCTGAAGCCGGCCAGCAGCATCGCCTCGCCGGTGGCCCGGGTCAGCAGCGGGTCGGAGCGTCCCCAGTCGGCGGCCGAGTTGACGAGCATCCGTTCCGTGCCGTACTCCCGCAGCAGCTCCACCATCCGCTGCGGGGTCATCTTGGTGTCCGGGTAGATGGAGAAGCCCAGCCAGCAGCCGCTGTCGCGGACCAGCTTGACGGTCACCTCGTTGAGGTGGTCGACGACCACCCGACCCGTGTCGATGCCGGACTCGGCGACCACGGCGAGGGTCCGCTCGCAGCCGCGCGCCTTGTCCCGGTGCGGGGTGTGCACGAGCGCCGGCAGGTCGTACGCCACCGCCAGGGCGAGCTGCGCCGCGAACGCCTCGTCCTCCTCGGGCGTCATCGAGTCGTACCCGATCTCGCCGACCGCCACCACCGCGTCCTTGTCCAGGTAGCGGGGCAGCAGGTCGAGGACCGGACGGCAGCGCGGGTCGTTGGCCTCCTTGGGGTTCAGCGCGATGGTGGCGAAGTGGCGCACCCCGAACTGCCCGGCCCGGAACGGTTCCCAACCGATGAGCGAGTCGAAGTAGTCGGTGAACGACGCGGCGCTGGTGCGGGGTTGCCCCAGCCAGAACGCCGGCTCCACCACGGCGCGCACGCCGGCGGCGGCCATCCGTTCGTAGTCGTCGGTGGTGCGTGAGGTCATGTGGATGTGGGGGTCGAAGATGCGCATTCACGCCTCCCGGGGCAGTGCGGCGGTGAGCCGGTGGAGCAGGTCGGTGGCGTCGGCGGGCAACTCGCGGCCGGCGGCGTGCCGTTCGGCGGCAAGCGCGGCGAGCATCGCGGTCAGCTCGCTGTCGGCCCGGGTCTCCAGGTCGGCAACGGCCGCCAGGGGGACGCCGCTGAACACGCACTTGAGCACCGCCTGCCGCCAGGCTGCCGGCTTGAGGTGCCGCGCGTACGGGCCGAGCGCGGCGGCGACCAGCCGGGTGTCGTTGGTCCGGATCGCGTCGTGCAGCAGCGGAACCGCCTCGGCGCCGATCGGCAGCAGCGGCAGGGCCCGCAGCACGGCTCGTCGTTCGGCCGCGTCGCCGTGCTGGTAGAGGCTCTCGGCGTACGACGCGTGGTCACCGGGCAGGGTGGTGAGCAGCAGCACCCGGGCCGCGTCGTCGGCGGTCCAGCCGGGGGCCTCGGGCAGCGCGGCCCGACCGCAGCGTCGGCCGACGGCGGGGAAGAGCCGGGTGATCGCGGTGGGCTCGGCCGCGACCCGGCGCAGCGCCGTGTCCAGCCAGTCGGGATCGGGTACGCCTCCCAGCGCGGCCCGTAGTGAATCCGGTGTCATCCCGTCTCCTCCCTTGTGCTGCTCCCGGTGCCACGCCACCCTCTGCTCCGCACCTACATATGCACCGGGGCCTCTTTCGCGGATGGCGTCTCGTCTGGTGTCGCCGCGGCGGCCCGCAGGAACTCGATCGACCGGGCGGCCACTGCGGGTGCGGCGTGCGAGTCGCGGGGCAGCTCCACCGCGACCAGCCCCTGGTATCCGGCGGCCGCCAGGGCGGCCAGCACCGGCGGAAAGTCGATCTCGCCGACGCCGAACTCCAGGTGCTCGTGCACGCCTCGGCGCATGTCGTCGATCTGGACGTTGACCAGGTGGCCGGCGACCTCGGCGACGCACTGCGGCACCGGCCAGGGCTCCAGGCACCGGCAGTGACCGATGTCGAGGGTGATGCCGAAGCGGGCCGGGTTGTCGAGGGCGTCGTGCAGCCGACGCCAGTCGGCGATGTCCTGCACCAGCATTCCCGGCTCCGGTTCGAAGCCGACGGTGACGCCCGCGCTGTCGGCCGCGTCGACAACCGTGGCGCAGCCGGCCACCAGCCGGTCCCAGGCGCACTGCGGTGACACCGACTCGGGTCGGACGCCGGCCCAGAACGAGACCGCCTCCGCGCCCAGGTCGGCACCGATCCGCACGGCCCGGCGCAGGAACTCGACCCGCCGGGTCGGGTCGTCGTGCAGCAGCGTCGGCGCGTGCTTCTGCCACGGGTCGAGCAGGTAGCGGGCCCCGGTCTCGATGACCACCGCCAGGCCCAGCGACTCCAACCGTCGACCGACCGCGGCGACCCGGCGGGTGAGCCCGGGCGCGAACGGGTCCAGGTGGTCGTGGTCCAGGGTGAGCGCCACCCCGTCGTAGCCGAGGTCGGCGATGACGGCGAGCGCGTCGTCGAGACGGTGGTTGGCGAAGCCGTTCGTGCCGTACCCGAGACGCAGCGTCGTGGCGTCGGCGGCCGGCGCCCCCGACCGGGCCTCGGGGACGTTCACGTCGGGGAGACCTTCCGGGCCAGCCGTCGACCCAGCGGCGCGGCCGCCGCGACGGCCACTCCGAGCAGACCTGCTCCGCCCCGCGCGGTGAGGGCCCCCTGCAGGGCCGGCAGGCCGGTGATCCCGGCACCGACCGCCGCGCGGACCCGCCCGGCCGACGGGTCCCGGACCACCGCGGCCTGGGCCGCACCGTAACGGGCGGCGTACCAGCCGGCCAGCACGGCGGGCAGCACCGCGGCGACCCCGGCCGATCGGCTGCGACCCGCGGCACGGCGGACACCCGGCACGGCGACGGCGGCACTGGCGGCCACCAACGCGGTGCCGGCGAGGGTACGCATCGGCAGGGCGGCGTCGGCGCCGGTGACCTCCCGGCGGGACAGCGCGGTGACCGTCCAGGTGTGCGCGGCGACTGTTGCCGCCGCCGGCAACGCCCGGGGCATCCGGCCGCCGGACGCGCCGAGCAGCACGTCCAGCCCGCGGCAGACGGCCATCACGGCCGGGCCGGCGGCGGTGTTCTTGGCCAGCAGGTCGTACCCCCAGATGCTGGCGGCAAGCGGCACGGCGAGCGCGGCGGCGCGGCGACCGCCCACGGCGGCGGCCAGGCCCACGCCGGCGGCCGTGAGGCCCGCCGCGAGACCGACCGCGGCGGCCGAGGTGATCCGCCCGCTGGGAATCGGCCGCTCGGGCCGTTCCTCGGCGTCCAGACGCCGGTCGGCCCAGTCGTTGGCGGCCATGCCGGCCCAGTAGAGCAGCACCGAGGCACCGGCCAGAGCGGGGGTACGCGGGTTCAGCGCGCCGGCCGCCGCCGCACCGGCGATCACGTCACCGGGCACCGAGAGCGCAGCCGGCGCCCGGACCAGCTCGGCGAGATCAGCCAACGTTGTCATGGGTACCGTCCCCGCCGTCGTGCAGGTGCCGGGTGAAGGCGGTCAGCCGGGCCCACTGCTCACCCAGCGAGTGGGTGGGCGCGCCAAGCGGGTCCTTGAAGAAGAAGGCCAGGTCGGCAAGCGGCCCCACCAGCCCGGCGGCGTGTGCGGCGGCGGTGAGTCGGGCCAGGTCGAGCACCAGCGGCGCGGCCAGCGCGGAGTCGCAACCGTGCCAGGTGAACTCCATCCGCATGCCGGTGCCGAGGAAACCGCTGAAGGTGATCAGATCCCAGGCGGTCTTGAAGTCGCCAAGCTCCTCGACGTACTCGATGCGGGTGCCGCCCTGCGGGACGTAGCCAAGCGTCTCGCCGAGCACCCGCTGCTTGCTCTGCACCTTCGCCGCGTTCGCGGCCGGGTCGGCGAGGGTGGCGCCGTCGCCACCGCCGAGCAGGTTGACCCCGGACCAGGAGCCCACGGCCAGGTTGCGCATCGCGAACATCGGCGCGAGCACCGACTTGACCAGGGTCTCGCCGGTCTTGCCGTCGTGCCCTGCGTACGGCAGGCGGGCCTCCTCGGCCAGCGCGGCGAGCGCCGGCAGCCGCAGCCCGGTGGACGGGGTGAAGTCGACGTACGGGCAGCCGGCGCGCAGCGCCGCGTACGCGTAGAGGGAGCTGACCGGCAGCACCTCGTCCGGCCCGTCGAGGGCGGCGCGCAGCGCGGCCGGGTCGGCGTGCCCGGGGTGCGGTCGAGGGGACGGCTCGGTGGCGGAGACGTTGACCACCACCACCCGGTCCAGATCGTGTCGCTCGCGGAAGCTGGTCAGGTCGCCGACCACCACGGCGGCCCGGTCGGCCTGGGTGTCGCCGGTCGGTGCGGGGCGCAACTCCTGCTCGACCACGCCCAACTCGTCGCGGAGCGCGGCGACCAGCCGCCAGGGGATGACACCGGCGTCGGCAAGCGCCTCGGCGCGCTTGCACAGCGGGGTGGTGGCCACGTCGTGCCCGCCGAAGACCAGATCGGCGAAGGCCGGCAGGGCCGGACCGCGCAGCTCGGGAAGCTCTGTGACACAGCCGGTGGGCCCGGCCAGGCCGGCCCGCAGCGCGAGCGCCCCGACGATGCTGGTGGTCGCGACGGACCCGCGCGCTCCTACCAGCCAGACACCTGTTCGCATGGTGCTCCTTCCCCGTCCACGAGGAACCGTCGGTACTGCTAAATATAGGAATATCAGAATATGTTTCGGAAAGATACGGGCCGGTTTCGGAAAGTTTCGGGCCGGGTGGATGGGCCCCGTCCGCTCGCCCCGCACCGGAACAGCACCGGCTTCCGACGTCGGCGTCGGCGGCGACGACGCCGGACCGGATCCCGGCAGGTGCGAGCAGACGGGGCTGGTAGGCAGGGTCGGGTCGGCGTCTCGACCCTGCCTCCCCCGCATCCGGCCGGTCGGGGCATTGGTCTGCCCCGGCCGGGCGTCTCAGGCCGCCGCGCCCACCGCGACACCGACCGAGCCACGACCCGCCGGAGACCGGCGAACGGGCGCGGAACGAATGAGGGCGGCGGCGGGCGGTGTCATCAGGTCCTCCGGAACGTCACCGGTGGTGGCGGTCCTCCGGTGCGGCCGGGGAATCCCGGTCCGGTCGCACCGGACGACCGTCCTGCTCGTGCGCCACCGGGCCGTACGGCCCGGCCGCACGCTCTCCGGTGCCGACCCTCGTCCCGGCCACGGGGCGCAATCCGTGGCTGGTCCCTCGCCGGTCGGCGTCGGAAAGCTGGTCGGGCGACGGCGGTGCGGACACCACCGTCGCGGATGGTCACGGTCAGACAGCCGCCGCGGTCAGCGTCGGTGCCACCTCGGCCCAGGAGGAGCCGAGCTCCGCCGAACGGGCCACCGCGTCCAGCACCAGCTGGACCTGCAACGCGTCGGCGAAGGACGGAGTCGGGTCGACACCTGTGGCGACCGCCTCGATGAAGTCGCGCATCTCGTGCGTGAACGAGTGCTCGTAGCCGATGATGTGGCCCGGGGGCCACCACGCCGACATGTACGGGTGCTCGCCCTCGGTCACCAGGATGCGGGTGAAGCCCTGCTCGGCGGCCGGCCGGGTGGCGTCGTAGAACTCCAGCTCGTTGAGGCGCTCGAGGTCGAAGACCACGCTGCCCAGCGAACCGTTGATCTCGACGCGCAGCCCGTTCTTCCGCCCGGTGGCAAACCGGCTGGCCTCGTACGTGGCCAGGGCGCCACCGTCGAGCCGCGCCACGAAGACCGCGGCGTCGTCGACGGTGACCGGTCCGGTGGGCGCCGTGTTGCCGTCCACCGAAGCCGCCAGCCCGCTCGACTCTGCCGGCAACGGCCGCTCCTTGACGAAGGTCTCGGTGACCGCGCTGACGCCGCTGATCCGCTGACCCGTGACGAACTGGGTCAGGTCGATGATGTGCGCACCGATGTCACCGAGCGCGCCGGAGCCCGCCCTGTCCTTCTGTAACCGCCAGACCAGCGGGAACTGCGGGTCCACGATCCAGTCCTGCAGGTACGTCGCACGGACGTGTCGAATCACCCCGAGCCGTCCGTCGGCGACCAACTGGCGCATCATCGTGACCGCGGGGACCCGGCGGTAGTTGAACCCGCACATCGACCGCACTCCGGCGGCCCGGGCGACGTCCGCCGCGGCGGTCATCGCCCGTGCCTCCTCGACCGTGTTGGCCAACGGCTTCTCGCACAGGACGTGCTTGCCTGCGGCCAACGCGGCGAGAGCGATCTCGGCGTGACTATCGCCCGGGGTGCAGATGTCGACGACGTCGATGTCGTCCCGGTTGATCAGGTCACGCCAGTCCGTGGTGTACGCGTCCCAGCCGAGCGTGTCGGCGGCATCGGCCACCTTCGCGGTGTCTCGGCCGCAGATCAGCGCCATCCGGGCCCGCGCCGGCACGTCGAACACGCGGTTCACGGTGCGCCACGCCTGTGAGTGCGCGGCGCCCATGAACGCGTAGCCGACCATGCCGATCCGCAGTTCTTTGTCTGTCGTGGACAAGGTGGGTCTCCCCCCGGTATGTCAGAACCCGAGCTTGTCGTAGCTGCTCGCGTTCTCCTTGGTGATCGTCTCGGAGGCCAGGGTCACTTCCTTGGGCACCTGCAGCTCCGTCAGGTCGCCCAGGCCCCGGCCCTGCGCGATGAGCCGCGCGAGCGAGACCGCCGAGGAGGCCATCGACGGGTTGTAGGTGACCGTGGCCTTCAGCACGGTGTTGTCGGCCTTGATCGCGTCGATGGCGAGCTTGGAGCCCGCGCCGCCGACCATGAAGAACTCGGAGCGGTTGGCCTGCTTGACGGCGGCCAGCACGCCGATGCCCTGGTCGTCGTCGTGGTTCCAGATGGCGTCGATCTTCGGCAGCGCCTGGAGCAGCTGGGACGCCTCGCGCTGGCCGCTGTCCGAGGTGAACTCGGCCGAGCGACGGTTCCGCACCGTGAAGCCGTAGGTCGCCAGGGCGGCCTTGAAGCCCTCGCTGCGCTCGACGGTCAGCGGGATCTCCAGACCGGCGATCTCACCGATGACCGGGTTGGCGACGCCCTTGTCCTTGAGCATCTTGCCGATGAAGTGCCCCGCCGAGACGCCCATGCCGTAGTTGTCACCCTTGATGACCAGCCGCGACGCGAGCGCGTCGGGGAAGGCCCGGTCCAGGTTGACGATCGGGATGCCGGCCTGCATGGCCTGGAGGGCAACGGCGTTGACCTCCTTGCCGTCGTGCGGCAACACGACGATGATGTCCGGCTTCTGGGCGATCAGGGTGCCGAGCGTGGAGCGCTGGGCCTCGGAGTTCGACCCACCGTCGACCTCCTTGAACTCCACGTCCGAGTAGGCGGCGGCCTGCGCCTTGGCGTTGGCGTGGATCGCGCCCATCCAGCCGTGGTCGGCGGCCGGGGCGGAGAAGCCGATGACGACCTTCTTGCCCGGGGCGTTGTTGCCTTCGCTGTTCCCGGCAGCCTTGGTCTGCGTGCTGGCGGCCGGGGTCTCGTTGCTGGTGCAGGCGGTGAGCAGGGTGGCAGCGCCCACTGCGGCTCCACCGAAGAGCAACCGGCGGCGCGACAGGTCGCGACTGTTCTGGGTCATGAACGACCTCCTGGGAGCGGGATGTGACTTATTGAGGGTGTGCGAGGCCCGGCCGGCGTCGACGTGCTCGACGTCGCCAGGACAACGGTGCGGTGCGTCAGGTTGCGGTGGTGACCCTGTTCCGCGCGAGGAGCCGAGTGACGGACTTGAACTGGAACTGCTGGACCAGGACGGCGGCGACGATGATGCCGCCCTTGACCATGTTCTGTGCCTCGATGGAGAGGCCGTTGATGGCGAAGAGGTTCGTGATCGTGGCGAAGATGATGACGCCGAGCAGCGAACCGACGATCGTGCCCCGACCACCGCTGAGCAGCGTCCCACCGATGATCGCCGCGGCGATGGCGTCCAACTCGTACAGGTTGGCCATCGCCGCCTGCGCGGAGGTCGCCTGCGAGGTGAGCATGATCGCGGCGATACCGCAGCAGAGACCGGAGAGCGCGTAGAGCAGCATGGTGTGCCGCCGGACGTTGATGCCGGCCAGCCGGGCCGCTTCCGGGTTGCCGCCGACGGCGATGGTCCGCCGGCCGAAGGTCGTACGGTTGAGCACGACCCAACCGGCGAGCACGACCGCGCCGAGGATGTAGACGAGGATCGGGATCCCGATCACCTTGCGCGCCGCGATGTCGTTGATGAAGGTGCTGCTCGACACCTGGGTCTGCTTGTTGGAGATCGAGGCGGCGAGCCCTCGCGCGGCCACGAGCATCGCGAGCGTCGCGATGAAGGGGACCAGCCGGCCGTACGAGATGAGCACACCGTTGACGAGGCCGACGCAGACACCGACCGCGAGGGCGGTGAAGATCATGCCGCCGGCACCGTAGCTCTGGGTGGCGACAGTGGTGCACCAGACCCCGGCGAGCGCGACGATCGCGCCGACCGACAGGTCGATGCCACCGCCGATGATCACGAAGGTCATCCCGACCGTGACCACGCCGACCACCGAGGCCAACTGGAGGATGGCCAGGACGTTGTTCCAGACCCAGTTCGGGTCGCCGTACAGGTCGGGCTTGGTGACCGCGCCGACCACGATGAGCGCGGCCAGCACCCCGATCAGACCGAGGTTGCGCTTGGCGCCGTCGCCACCGTCACCCCGCCACCAGGAGAGCCGGCCCGTGGATGCTGCTTTATCGCTTGCCACCGCCGTCTCCGCCGGATCCACCGGCGGCGACTGCGCCGGAAGCTGCGGGCGCTCCGGTGTCGCGGTGGGAGTGGGAGTCGCGTCGCTCATGCCGGTGCGCCTTCCATCAAGGACCCCGCCATCACGAGGTCAAGCACAGTGTTCTCGTCGAGTTCGCCGGCCGCGGCTTCGCGGACGACCCGCCCTTCCCGCATCACCAGCACCCGGTCGGCCAGACCCAGGACCTCGGGCACCTCGCTGGAGACCAGCAGCACCCCCACGCCCTGAGCGGCCAATGCCCGGATGACCTGGTAGAGCTCGGCCCGGGCGCCCACGTCCACGCCCCGGGTCGGCTCGTCGAGAAGCAGCAGCTTGGTGCCGCCGAGCAGCCAACGCCCGACCACCACCTTCTGCTGGTTGCCGCCGGACAGCGTGCGTACCGGCCGGTCGACGTCCCGGGGCCGCAGCTCCAGGGTCTCGGCGATCCGGTCCGCCTCGGCGCGCTCCTTGGCGGCGTTGGTGAAGCCCAGGCGCGCGTACCGACCGAAGGTGGCGAGCGTGACGTTGCGATAGATCGGCTCACCGAGCAGCAGCGCCTGGCTCTTGCGCTCCTCCGGGGCCATCCCCATGCCGGCGCGAACCGCCGCGCCGACGCCGGGACGCAGCACCTTGCCGTCCATCTGCACCGTGCCGGCCTCCGCGAGACGGGCACCGTAGATCGTCTCCAGCAGTTCGGAGCGACCGGAGCCGACCAGGCCCGCGATGCCCACGATCTCCCCGGCACGCACGCTCAGCGAGACGTCGGCGAACTCGCCGGTGCGGGTCAACCCCTCCACCTGGAGCAGGTCGGCTCCGGTGGAGTCGTCGGTCGGCCGGTCCGGGAAGACGTACTCGATGGTGCGGCCGGTCATCCGGCTCACCAGGTCGCGGGTCGGGGTGTCGCGCGCCGGCAGGTTCGCCGCCGTGGTCCGGCCGTCCTTGAGTACGGTGACCCGGTCGCCGATCTCGCGGATCTCCTCCATGCGGTGGGAGATGTAGATGACGGCGATGCCCTGCGCGGTCAGCTCGCGGATGATCCGGAACAGGTTGCCGACCTCGTCGTGCGCCAGCACCGCGCTCGGCTCGTCCATGATGATCAGTCGCGCCTCGTGCGACAGCGCCCGGGCCATGCTGACGATCTGCTTGCCGGCAGCCGGCAGCGACCGGACCATCCGGCCCGGCGGAATCTCACCGTGGCCGAGCCGACTGAGGATCTGCCGGGTGTGCCGGGCCATCCGGCCACGCCGAACGAACCCGAAGTTGCGGTACTCGTGCCCGAGGAACGCGTTCTCCGCCACCGACAGGTCCTCGACGAGGTCGAGCTCCTGGTAGATCGTGGCGATGCCGGCCTTCATCGCGGCCTGCGGGTTGGCGAACGTGGCCGGCTCGCCGCGCCACTCCACGAGCCCGGAGTCCGGTTGGTGCACCCCGGCGAGCACCTTGATGAGGGTGGACTTGCCAGCGCCGTTCTGCCCGAGCAGGCAGTGCACCTCGCCGGCACGCACCTCAAGCTGCACGCCGTCGAGCGCACGTACGCCGGGGAAGGTCTTCACCAGATCGGTGAGGCGCAGGACCACCTCGCCCGCGACGGTGTCGGCGGGAGCCTCGACCAGCGGCGCCTCGGCGACGGCCTCGGCCGACGCGGTGGCGGGGTCATCCTCGGGCAGAGCCACAGTCTCCTCCTCGCTCACGACGGAACCTCGAACAGCTTCACGGTGCTGGCCTTTGTTCGCGACTGCGGGGCTCGCAAACCCGGCTCACTCCTCGCGCTCACGACGCTGGCCTTTGTTCGCGACTGCGGGGCTCGCAAACCCGGCTCACTCCTCGCGCTCACGACGCTGGCCTTTGTTCGCGACTGCGGGGCTCGCAAACCCGGCTCACTCCTCGCGCTCACGACGCTTCCCCGAAGGCGACGTCGCTCGCGAGCACCGCCGCGCCGGTGACACCGGCTCGACCGCCCAGCTCGGACAGGACGACGGGGAGGTTGCCGGTGGCCAGCGGCAGTGACCGGCGGTAGACCACACTGCGGATCTCGGCGAGCAGGATGTGACCCAGCTGGGCCAACCCGCCGCCTATCACGATCATCGACGGGTTGGTGAAGCTGACCAGGCCGGCGAGCACCCCGCCGACCCGCCGTCCGCCGTCCCGGATCAACTGGATGCAGGTCACGTCGCCCTCGACAGCGCCCTCGGCGACGTCGAGAGCTGTCACCACACCGCGCAGGGACAGCCGCTCGGCAAGCGCCGGCGACGTGCCGCTGCGGGCGGCGGCGGCCGCGTCCTTGGCCAGCGCGGCACCGCTGAACAGCGCCTCCAGGCAGCCGACGTTGCCGCAGGAACACATCGGACCGTGCGAGTCGACCTGGATGTGGCCGATGTCGCCGGCGCAGCCGTCGGTGCCCCGGTAGACCTCGCCGGTCAGGTAGATGCCGCAGCCGATGCCGGTGCCGATCTTCACGAAGAGGAAGTCGTCCACCGAGTGGGCGACCCCACCGTGCCGCTCGCCGATCGCCATGATGTTGACGTCGTTGTCGACCACCGCCGGGCAGCCGTGCTCCCGGCTGAGCAGTTCACGCACCGGGAACCGGTCCCAGCCCGGCATGATCGGTGGTGAGACGGGAACGCCGTCGCGGAAGCTGACCGGGCCGGGTACGCCGATGCCGACCGCGTCCAGTCGCTCGTACGCGCCGTCGACCCGGGCCTTGTGCAGCAGCTCGTTGACCCGTTGCAGGGTCACCTTCGGACCGTTGCGGATGTCGGCCGTCTCGGCGTAGTGGGCCACTGGTTCGAGGCGGCCGTTGACCACCTCGACATCCATCGAGCTGGCGCCGAGGTCGACGGCGGCGAAGCGCAGCTTCGGGTTCAGCTCGACGAGCGTCGAGCGACGTCCACCTCGGGACGCGGCGAGCCCCGCCTCGGCGACATACCCCAGCGCGACCAGGCGGTCCAGCTCGGCGAGCATGCGGGGGCGCGGCATCTGGAGTCGGTCGCCCAGCTCGGCCCGGGACACGGCGCCCTCGTCGCGGAGCAGCCGCAACAGGCGCACGTGCAGGGGGTCGACGGTGCGCACCCGGGCCCCCTCTTCTGTGTCAGCGTTCACATCGACGCAACGCCGATGTGTTGTGTCCGACACAGTAGGAGCGGTCGCAGCACCTGTCCAGAGCTTCGGCTGTTCCGACGCTAACTTTTGCTCAAACGGACAGAAGTTTCGGTCGCGCTTGCGACGGGATGGATCGGTTTCGCTGTGCCCGGTCGCCGCAGCGGCACCCACCCGCCAGGGGAGGCGGCGGCCGAGCCCGCCCCGAGAGTCGCTGCGACGACGTCGCCTCCACCCGCACCCGAGGGGCGGGCGACGTCACCGTCCACCACCTATGGCGTCGATGGATATCGATCCCCATTGAGCAGCGACGACGCCACCGGGGCGGGCGACCGCGACACACCTAATCGTCGACTCCACCGTCGCCACAATTGGAAGGGACGTTGACAGTCGTCTACACGGTCGTTAACGTTCCGGGGCATCGACAGCCACGGGGCGAGTCGCGCACCGCAATTCTCCAATCGCGATGGCCTTCCGTTCTGTCGTGCCCGAACACCCCGACGGGAAGGACCCCAATGAAACGACCGACGCGCTTTATCGCGGCCGTGTCCGCAGTAGCGTTCGTCGCGCTGTTCTCACCATCGGCAGCCCAGGCGGCACCGTCTTCGAGCAGCTCTGACCTCGGCGTTGCGGCTGCAGCGCCCGTCCGGCAGGCTGCCTCCAGCGCTGCCGAGGGCGACTTTGGCACTCTCGGAAACTGCACCGCCGGCATTTTCTGCGGTGAGGTGAAGAACCGGCTCGGCCGATCCGTCAAGCTCTCGGGCAACTGGCCCACCAACAGCAAGACCATGTGGCTGCCGGCCGGCCAGGGCAGCGCCTCCGATTCGAGGTACTACTACGACTTCCGGGACACCGACGGTTTCCAGGTGCCCAGTGGCTACATTTACTACGACAGTGTGGGTAACAAATATTACCCCGGTTGGCACAAGGTGAACGACCTCCAAGTAGTTACGCTCAACGGCTGGTGCCTCACCTCAGCCTGTAGCTGACGGCCAGCTCCTGACAATGGTCGTCCGTGGCTGCCGGACCCGGCACGGCTCCCGGCAGCCACGGACGCATCGCGTCAGTTGACCGAACCGCGCTGGTTGCGCTTCTTCTTGAGCTTGCGGTCGTCGCGAAGCTCGACGTACGGCTCGTCGTCCGCCGGGTGGCCGGCCGAGATCGCACGACCGCGCTCCAACTCCGCGTCGAACTCCGCCCCGAGCAGGATCGCGATGTTGCTCAGCCACAGCCAGACCAGGAAGATGATCACGCCGGCCAACGTCCCGTACGTCTTGTCGTACGAGCCGAAGTTGCTCACGTAGAAGGCGAACAGGCCGGAGATCACCAGCCAGATCACCACGGCCAGCACTCCGCCGGGGCTGACCCAGCGGAAGCCACCGTGCCGCGCGTTCGGCGAAGCCCAGTAGAGGATCGCGAACATCAGGCTGACCAGGATGAGCAGCACCGGCCACTTGGCGACGTCCCACACCGCGACCGCCGTCGAGCCGAGCCCGATCACGTCGCCCACCGCCTCGGCGAGGCGGCCGGTGAAGACCACGATCACCGCGCAGACCAGCAGCAGCACGCCGATCACCGCTGTCACACCGGCCCGGATCGGCAGGGTCTTCCAGATCGGCCGACCCTCCGGCACGTCGTAGATGGTGTTGGACGCGCGCATGAACGCGCCGACGTAGCCGGACGCGGACCAGAACGCGGCCAACAGACCGATGATCGCCGCGACGCTGGCCAGGCCGCCGTTCTGCTGGGCGGTGTTGATCGCGCTCTCGATGATCTTCTGGATGCTGTCGTTCGGCACCGCCTGGTTGACGGTGTCCTTGACGCCCTCGGTGGCGCTCTCACCGAGCAGACCGAGCAGGGAGATCAGCACCAGCACGCCGGGGAAGATGGACAGCACCCCGTAGTAGGTGAGCGCCGCCGCCCAGTCGGTCAGGCTGTCGTCCTGGAATTCGGTGACCGTCCGACGGAAGGCAGCCTTCCACCCACTGCCGGGCAGGTCGGTGGGGCTGTCCGGCCCCGCGTCGGGCCCGACCGGCGCACTGACGGGATCACGCTCCTGCTCCCGCTGGGCGGAAGACTCGTTCGAGGCCATCGCCCCTCCTCATCGTCGGTGGTGTCACCCCCCGACATGCCCCGTCGACAGGCGCGCATAACCCCTAGCTGGAGAGCGACCTCGCCATCCGGCCTTGATCGACTCGATTCTGAGAAAGTCGCGGTGTCGGAGTCGCCCCGATGCCCCGACTTCCTGAAAGCCGAGTTGATCTGGACGGTGGGGCCGCTGGTTACCGGCCGACGGCGTCGGACTCGACGAACGCGCGCCACGTGCCGGGCGCAAAGACCAGCACCGGGCCGGTCGGGTCCTTGGAGTCACGGACGGCCACCAACCCAGGCAGGTTGCTGGCAACCTCCACACAGTTGCCGCCATCGGGGCCGCTACGAATGCTCTTGCGCCACCGGGCACCGGTTAGATCCATGTCTCCGCCACTTCCGCCATGAGATCGAGGGATTGCCCGTGCGATAGTGCCTCACCGCGGATCGACTCCCACACCTCGACCATCTGACGGACGTACTCGGCGCGGTCGATGACCTGCCCGTGACGCTGCCCAGCGAGGTAGACAAGGTCCTCCCCCTGCGACGAGCTTGCGATCACGAACGGCCCTCCGAGGCCAGCGTAAGCACCGGCGGGAGTCGGCACTACCTGGATCCGGACCCTCGGGAACGCCGTGCCAAGCTTCACGAGGTGCTGAATCTGCTCGCGCATGACTTCCGGCCCACCGACAGATCGGCGCAGCACGTGCTCGTCGATCACGGCAGTCAGCAGCGGAGGCCGGTCTCGGGTGAGCAGTCTCTGGCGGTCCAGCCGGGTTGCCACCTGCTGCTCGACCTCGTCTGCCGCGAACAAGCCGCCGCCGGCCAGTAGTGCGCGGGCGTACCCCTCGGTTTGCAGAAGGCCCGGCACACACAGCGGCTCGAACGAGCGCAGCGCTGTGGTCTCCTGCTCGATGCCGGCCCAGTCGCGGAACCACGGCACCACCGCCTCACGGCTGATCCGCCGCTGGATGCGCTCGAAGCGACCGTCGGCCCCGAACACCGCGTCACACCGGCGGGCGAAGTCCAGACTCGGCCGGCGCTCGGATGTCTCCACCTTGGCGACCAACGCCCCGGAGTAGCTCAACGCCTCGGCCAGCGCCGCCTGTGACATCCCACTGGTGGCCCGCGCCAACCGCAACTCCTCGGCGAAGTGCTCCAGCATGGACGAACTCTCCACGGACAACCCCCGTACATTCCCGTACCGTGCCGGGCCGATCACCGTACGCCCTGGTCGTCGGCGTGCGGAATCTCCCACAGTAGTCGGGTCCTCAGCAGACTGTCACGCAGCGGAACCGCTCACGGGATCGGACGGAGGGCGGAACCAGGCCGGGAGCGCCCCGTGACCCCCGATCCGGGGCGCTCCCCACCCACCCGATGGAGGTTCTCCCCCGTGCGACTCACCTGGTCGGCTCAGCACGGCGAGGGGCGCTGATGCCCCGGTACCGCCCGCACGTCGCGGCACGCCCGTCCTGGCGCTGCCGGGTCTGCGGCGCGGCGTGGCCCTGCTCACCGGCCCGGCTGGCGCTGCTGGGCGAGTACCGGGAGGACCGGATCGGCCTGCTCGTCTACCTCGCCGCGTTGCTGTACGAGGCGACCGGGGACCTCCCCGGCCAGGCCGGTCAGGACCGGTTGACCGACCGGTTCATCACCTGGGCCAGAGCCCGTTGAGCGTGCTCGTCGGCAACCGCTCAGGCCGGTCGGTACGCGCGGAGCAGCGCCTGTACGGCGTAACCGAGCAGCAGCACTCCCGCGCCGACGCCGACCACCAGCCCAGCCGAGACCGCCGAGGCGAGGCCGGTGACGAGGCCCGCCACCGCCACCAGGCACAGCGCGCCGCCGAGCGGACGAAGCAGTGGATCCCGCAGGAGCGGGGCGAGCGGGAAGAAGTGCAGACCGACCACCAGGCAGACCAGGACCGGAACGTACTCGGACCAGCCGGCGGCCACCAGCACGGCGGCACCGAGCCCGGCGGCGGCGAACTCGGCCAGGACGATGAGCAGGTACGGGCGGTCGGCGGTCCGGTCCCGAGAGCTGCCGGCTCCCCGCAGTCGGGCGGACAGCACACCGCCCAGCGCGGCGGTGAGCAGCGCGACCAGGCTGCCCACCACGAGCAGAGCCCGCAGCGGCTGCTCCGCCGCCGGCACACTGAACCAGACCATCGCGAAGACACCCAGGTAGAGAGCGGTAAGCCCGGCCTGACGTCGGTTGACGGTCACCAGATCAGACATGAAACCCCCGTGGTCGAAGGCCGACTCGGTTTCGGCTGGGCGATGCTACGCCCATGATCAGAGGCAGTCGAGCGGTGATCGTTGGCAACTGGGCGGTGGGACACGCCGTTGACGGTGTCGCTGAGCTGCCAACGATCTTCCGGAGCGTCCAGTCGACAAGGGTGCGACCGGTCAGGTGCGGGAGGACGTCCTCCAGGCCGCGGCCCGCTCGGTGAGCTGGACGAAGTCGAGCAGCTCGGCGGTTGGGCCCGAGGAGCCCGACCGCCTCACCCGGTGTCCGCACCCACCGACGCGAAACGCCGATCAATGCCCCACCCGTCAGCCAATCGACGTGTATCGTCCTTTTGTGTCGCCCATCAGCTCGCCCGATGGTTCGCCGTCACCTGTCCGACCAGCCAACTTTCCCGCCGACGGGTCCGCAGCGAGCCCTGACGGCGGGCCACCCCGACCGCGACGGGAAGCCGAGCCGGCGGAGCCGAGCGACCCGAGCGTCGCCGAGCGGGCAACCCGTGACCTGGCCGCCCAGTTCGAGGACGAGAAGCCGGGGCGGGTGCTCTCCGGGCCGGCGGGTCTGCTTCTCACCACGGCGGCGTTGGCGGTCGGTGCTCTCGCCCTGTGGCAGGTGTTCCGTCCCCTGTCGCAGGGCAGCAAGTATTACCTGATCATCTTCCTGACCGGCGTACTTCCGCTGGTGTTCCTCGCCTACCCGGCCAACCTGCGGCTGCCGGTCCGCCTGCACCCCCGCCGACGAGGCGGAAGCGCCAACAACACCGCAGGCGGCAGCAGGAGCACCCGGGCACCGGCGTCGACGCGACCCACCGCCACCGACTGGGTTCTGGTCGCCCTGACGGTCGCGGCCTGTCTCTACCCTGTCCTGCCGATCCGGGTCGGCAGCGGTGGCGGCGGCTACAACGCGTTCCTCGACCGGCAGGGCCTGCTGACACCGACGGATCTGGTGCTGGGCACCGTCCTGCTGCTCCTGCTGCTCGAAGCGTGCCGGCGTACCACCGGGTGGATCCTGCCGGCGGTCTGCCTGCTGTTCCTCGGCTACGGCTACTACGGCGGGCTGTTGCCCCAGTCCTGGCCGGTCGCGCACGCCGGGCTCGACTTCAGTCAACTCGTCGACGCGTTCTACAACTCCGACAGCGGCTTCTACGGCACACCACTCGACGTGGCCGCCTCGTACATCGTGCTGTTCACCATCTACGGCGCGGTGCTGGAGTTGTCCGGGGCCGGGCGCTTCTTCGTCGAGTTGTCGGCTGCGGCGTTCCGGCGCTCGCGTACCGCCGCCGGGCGGACGGCGGTGGCCTCCGGCTTCCTGCTCGGCACCGTCTCCGGCTCCGGCGCGGCAACGACGGTGAGCATCGGCGCGGTCACCTGGCCACTGCTGCGCCGCGCCGGCTACCCGCCGGAGCGGGCCGGCGGCATGCTGGCCGCGGCCGGGGTGGGCGCGATCCTCTCCCCACCCACCCTGGGCGCGGCGGCGTTCATCATCGCCGAGTACCTGGGCGTCTCGTACCTCCAGGTGCTGGGCTGGGCGACGGTGCCGACGGTGCTCTACTACCTCGGCATCCTGCTCGCCGTGGAGATCGACGCCCGCCGTTGCGGGGTACGCCCCGTGGTGATCGACGTCGACTCGCCCTGGCGTCTGCTGGCCCGGTTCGGCTACCACTTCGCCTCGCTGATCGCCATCATCGTCTTCCTCGCCATCGGTGTGTCCGCGACGCGCGCTGTCGTGTTCGCAATCGTCGTCGCCGCCGTGCTCTCCTACCTGGACCGCGCGCACCGACTCACCCCGGGCCGGCTGGTGACCGCGTTGGTCACCGGCGTACGCGGCGTCCTCGCCGTCACCGCGGTCTGCGCCGCCGCCGGCATCATCACGGCGACCACCACCAAGACCGGCCTCGGGCCGCAGGCGGCGGCACTGCTGATCGGCGGGGCGCAGGCGGCCACCTCGGACCCGACGCTGGTGCTGGTGCTCACCGCGCTGCTCGCCGCCGTCGCGCTCAGCCTGCTGGGCCTGGCCGTGCCGGTCACCGCGTCGTTCGTGATCGGTTGGGTGATCGTCGGGCCGGCCCTGCTCGACCTGGGCGTCACGGCACCGGCGGCGGCGATGTTCGTCTTCTACTTCGCGGTGCTGTCCGAGGTGTCCCCGCCGACAGCGCTCGCCGCGGTGGCCGCCGCCGCGGTCACCGGCGGCCGGCTGGTGCCCACCATGTGGCAGACCCTGCGGTACGCGCTGCCGGCGTACCTGACGCCGATCGCGTTCGTCATCACGCCGGCCGGGCTCGGTCTGCTGGGCATCGGTGGCGTCCAGCGGATCGCCTTCGCGGCCGTGGTCACCGCGCTCAGCGTGGCGGTGCTCGCCGTCGCCGCCGGTGGCTGGCTGCCAGGTGTGGGTCCCGTCGGCGTCCCGGAGCGGGTGCTGGGCGCCCTCGCCGGCGTCACCCTGCTCTGGCTCGAACCCGTGCCGGTCACGGTCGGCGCGGTGCTTGCCGCCGTCGCGGCGGCGGGGGTGTTCGTCCGACGCGGATCCACCGGCCGGCCACCGTCCGGATCACCAGCCAATCCTGTGGAGGAACAACTGTGAGACGAATCGACGTACGGCTCGCGGTGGGCCTGAGCGTGCTCGCCCTCGTCACGGTCAGCGCCGCGGGTTGCGGAGGCCAGCAGGGCGGCGCGGCCACTGACGACGCGGCCAGCGAGGTCACCTGCGAGGTGACCCGGGAGACCCGGGTCGGCATCGCCACCGGCAACGCGACGGGCGTGTACTACGTGGTCGGCAACGCCCTGGCCGGGCAGTTGTCCGGTGCGACCGGCGGCAAGCTCACCGGCACCGCCGCCGAGACCGGCGCCTCGGTGCAGAACGTCGAGCAACTTGTCGGTGGCCAGTACGATGTGGCGTTCTCGCTGTTCGACACGGCGGTCAACGCCGTCGAGGGCAAGGGCAGCTTCACCGCGCCGCAGCCGGTGCAGGCGCTGGCCCGCATCTACGACAACTACACCCAGGTGGTGGTCCGCAACGACTCGCAGATCACCTCGGTGGCCGACATGCGGGGCAAGCGGATCTCCACCGGCTCGCCGAAGTCCGGCACCGAGGTGATCGCCAACCGGCTGTTGGAGGCCGCCGGGCTCGACCCGGCCAAGGACATCCGGGCGCAGCGACTGGACCTCACCAAGACTGTCGAGGGGATCAAGGACGGCAGCGTCGACGGCTTCTTCTGGTCCGGTGGTCTGCCCACCGGGGGCCTCACCGACCTGTTCACCACGGCCGGCGACTCGGTGACGTTCGTCGACCTCTCGCCATTGCTGCCGAAGATGACCGCGCAGAGCCCCGGCTACCAGGCCGGGACGATCGGCCGGGACGCGTACAAGACGGCGACCGACACCCCGACCATCGTCGTACCCAATGTGTTGTTGGTGCGCAAGGACCTGGACGCCAACGTCGCCTGCGCGATCACCCGGACCGTGTTCGACAAGCGCGACGTCCTGGCCCAGGCCAACCCGGCGGCCAAGGGGATCTCGCTGGAGAAGGCCCGCAGGACCCTGCCGGTGCCGCTGCACCGCGGCGCCCAGAAGGCGTTGCAGGACCTCGACGCGAACTGACCGGGCCGGTCAGGTGTCGGCCGGCGCGGTGGCGGCGCGGGCCACACCGACCAGCCGGTCGGTCTCGGCGAGCAGGGCCTCGTCGTCCCCCGGAGTGCCGGGGTCGAGTCGGACCGTCCAGGTCAGACCGTCGACCCCGGCCACGCGCCGGGCCGCGACCCGCGCCGCGCCGCCGGGCACCGGCTGGTGCTCGGTGTACGCGACCGAGCGGGTCACCCGCGCCCGCACCTGGTGCGGCAGCTCCCCCGGGTCGAGCAGCAGGTACGTCTCGGCCGGACCGTCGGCGACCACCGTGTAGCCGTCCCGCTCGACGACGGGATCCGCGGGGGTGACCGTCAACTCCCGGCCGGACCAGACCGCCTTGAGGACGCTGTGCCAGCCGAGTCGGTGCCCTCGGCCGGGCAGCCACAACCCGAGGTTGGTGGCGACCACCACCCCGTCGCCCTCGCCGTTGCCGGCGGCGGCCCAGGCCAACACCCGTTCGTCGGCGGTCAGCGGCGGCCGGTCGGCCGGCGGCAGCTTCGGCTTGCGGCTGAACAGTCCCATCTAGAGGCCTCCCGCAGCCTGCTCGCGCAGCGCCCGGGCGTGCTGCTCCAGGGACAGCAGCTCACCGAAGGCGGCGAAGTACTCGTCCTTGTTGTTGACCGGGTTGATCCGCTGGATGCGTGACTTGAGGTCGCGGATGCGGGCGGTCACCGACCCGAACTGCACCCGGGCCATGGTGATCGACACGTAGCGCGGGTCCGGTTCGCCGTCGATCCGGAGCGGTTCGACGGCCAACTCACCGACCAGCGCCGCGGACGCCAGGTCGTCGCAGGCGTCCCGGACCGACTCGATCCAGACCGCGCCGCCGGTCGCCGACGCGGCACCACCGGCCGCCGCGATTGCCGCGCGCACCGCGACGTGCACCGGGTGGCGGTACTCGGTGGCCTCGACCGCGTCGAACATCGGCCCGGCCAGGACCGGCTGCTGGAGAGCGAGCTTCAGCGCCTCCCGTTCGACCATCGACTGCGGGCTGTCCACCGCCGGCTCGGGGCGGGCCGAGGCCGGCCGGGCGGCGGGGGCGGCGTCGCGGGCGCCGGGCGGTGGGGTGTTGCCGGCGGCGAGCACCGCCCGCTGCACCGGCTCGATCTCCATGCCGAGGTCCATGGCGAGCTTGCGGACGTACTCCGGGCGCTTCTCCCGGTCCTTCAGTCGCGCGACCAGGGGCGCGGCGTGCCGCATGGCCTCGACCCGACCGTCGACGGTGTCCAGGTCGAAGCGGCCGATCACGTGCCGCAGCGCGAAGTCGACGAGCGGCTCGCGGCGGGCGACCAGGTCACGCACCGCCAGGTCGCCCTTGGCCAACCGCAGATCGCACGGGTCCATGTTGTCCGGGCTGACCGCGATGAACGTGCGCCCCACGAACCGCTGGTCGTCTTCGAAGGCGCGCAGCGCGGCCTTCTGCCCGGCGGCGTCGCCGTCGAAGGTGAAGATGATCTCGCCGGCCACCTCGTCGCTGTCGAACAGGAGCCGACGCAGGACCGAGATGTGGTCCGCCGCGAAGGCGGTGCCGCAGGTCGCCACCGCCGTGGTCACCCCGGCCAGGTGGCAGGCCATCACGTCGGTGTAACCCTCGACGATCACCGCCCGCCCCTGCTTGGCGATCTCCCGCTTGGCCTGGTCGATGCCGTAGAGCACCTGCGACTTCTTGTAGATCGGCGTCTCGGGGGTGTTCAGGTACTTCGGGCCGTCGTCGTCGTCGAAGAGCTTGCGCGCGCCGAAACCGATCACGTCGCCGGCGAGGTCGCGGATCGGCCAGAGCAGCCGACGGCGGAACCTGTCGATCAGGGAGCCGGAGCGGGCCTCCCGGGACAGCCCGGCGGTGACCAGCTCCTGGTGGGTGAAGCCCTGCTGGCGCAGGTGCTTGGTGAGCAGGTCCCAACCATCAGGGGCGAAGCCGCAGCCGTAGCGCTCGGCGGCGACCCGGTCGAAGCCCCGTCGGGCCAGGAACTCCCGTGCCGGCCGGGCGCCGGCGGTGCTCAACTGCGCCCGGTAGAACTCGACGGCGGCGGCGTGCGCGGCGACCAGACGCTGCCGCTGACCCTGCTGCGGGCGGGGGCGGGGGGCGCCCCTGTCGTCCTCGATGTAGCGCAGTTGGATGCCGGCACGGCCGGCCAGCCGCTCGACGGACTCCACGAAGCTGAGGTGGTCGGCGTCCATCAGGAACTTGATCGCGTCCCCGCCGGCCCCGCAGCCGAAGCAGTACCAGACGTTGCGGGCCGGCGAGACGTTGAACGACGGGCTCTTCTCGTCGTGGAACGGGCACAGGCCCTTGAGGTTGCCGCCGCCGGCGGACTTCAGGGTGACGGTCTCGGAGATCACATCCCCGATCGAGGTGCGTTCCCGGACCAGTGCGATGTCCTCGTCCCGGATCCGCCCAGCCATTCGCCACCCCCTCGCCGTACATCCTGCCCTGCCGGACCGACGACACGCCGGCCGGGGGACGCCGGTGTGGCGGCGACCGCTGCCGGCTGCGCGATTCCGGCCCGGCAACCGGGCCCGCGCGGGGACCATGACCAGATGCCCACGGTACGGACCGAAGCCCCTCGCCTGCCCCGATGGCTGGCGCGGTGGTTGGGGATCGGTGGCCAGACCCCGCAGACGGACGAGGCCGGGCACCGGCACGCCACCTGGCTGGAGCTCTTCCTCGACCTCATCTTCGTGTACGCCCTGGCTGCGGTGGTGGCCCGACTCGGTGACGACACCACTCCGGGGCCGGGCTCCGTGCTTGCCGTGATCGGGCTCTTCGTGGTGATCCAGTGGGCCTGGATCGGGCAGGTCTACTACGACACCCGCTTCGATCCGGACGACGCGCTGCACCGGATGCTGGTGCTCGTCGCGTTGATCGGCGCGGGCGCGATGACGCTCGGCGTCGACGAGGTCCCGGAGAGCGTGCTCCTGCCCATCGGGTACCTGATCGTGCGGGGTGTGCTGCTCCTGCTGTACCTGCGCGCCCGTCCCAGCAGCCCGATGGCCCGGATGGTGACCACGATCTACCTGATCGGCTTCGGGTCGGGCTGGCTGATCTGGTTGGTGTCGCTGACCGTGCCCTCCGAGCTGCGGCCGGTCCTGTGGATCGTCGCGATGGTCATCGAACTGGCCACGCCCTGGGTCGGGGCGCGCTGGCTGAACCGCTGGCCGGTGGACAACAGGCACCTGCCGGAACGCATCGGCCAGTTCACCATCATCGTGCTGGGCAGCGCGCTGGCCAGCCTGCTCTTCGCCGTGCCGGACCATCCCCCGCCACACATGATCCTCACCGCCGCGTTGGCCTTCCTGATCCCGGCGGCCGTGTGGTGGGTCTACACCACGTTCGTCACCACCCGCCTGCTCCAGCGCCGGCTACGCGGCGGGCAGGCGTACAGCTACCTGCACATCCCGCTCGGCGGTGCGCTGTTGCTGCTCGGGTGGTCGCTCGGGCAGGTGGTCCGACTGGTCGACGACAATGCGAACCACCTGCCGCTCGAGTTGCGGCTGCTGCTCGGCGCGTCGATGGTGATCTGGACCCTCTGTGGTCTCGCCCTCTATTGGCTCTGGACCCGGCCGAGCAGCGCCCGGTTGGCGATCGCCGTCTACGGGGTGGTCTCGGTCTCGCTGATCACCGTGACGGTGCATCGACCAAGGGTGATGCTGTCGCTGCTCTCCCTGGCTGTCGTCGGGTACGCCGTCCTGGTCAGCAGGCGACTGGCCAAGGCCGGCGCGGCGAACCAGACGCCCGAGGGATGACCGGCGCTCAGGCCGCCGCGGCAGGCTCCGGAACGGCTACCTCCTCGGCCGCCACCTGCTGGTTCCAGTCGGCCTTGGTGGAGCGCCAACCCTCGTCGTCCATGCCGCGCCGCCAGTAGCCGGAGATGGAGAGCCGGTCGAGGGGTACGCCCCGCTCGCCGCGCAGCAGTCGGCGCAACTCCCGGACGAAGGCCGCCTCGCCGTGCACGAACGCGTGCACCTGGCCGGCCGGGAACTCCAACGCCCGCACCGCGGCGACGAGCGCCTCGCCCACCGGGCGTTCGCCCCGGTGCAACCAGGTCAGCTCCACCGCCCCGGGGCTGAGCAGCTTCTGCTCCTCGCACGGGTCGGCGATCTCCACGAAGACGTGGGCCGGTGCGCCACGTGACAGCCGCTCCAGTGCGGCCGCGATCGCCGGCAGCGCGCTCTCGTCACCGACAAGCAGGTGCCAGTCCGCGTCCGGGTTCGGGGCGTACGCGCCGCCAGGCCCGACGAAGTGCACCGGGTCGCCGGGGCGCAGCGCGGCGGCCCACGGCCCGGCCAACCCCTCGTCGCCGTGGTGCACCACGTCGACGGTCAGCTCCCCGGCCAACGGATCCCAGCGCCGCACCGTGTAGGCGCGCAGCCGGGGCCACTGCTCCCGAGGGAGGTCCCGGCGGATCGCGGCGAGGTCCAACGGCTGCGGGTACGCGACCCCCGGCTGCGGGAAGACCACCTTGATGTAGTGGTCGGTGAACTCGCCCACCGGCAGGCCGACCAGCTCGTCCCCGCCGAGGACGAGGCGGATCAGGTGCGGGGTGGGCCGCTCGGTGCGCAGCACGTGGGCCGAGGTGACGTTCCTGGGGCGTTCCGTCATGTCAGTTAGGTTAGCCTAAGCTGTCGCGTCGCCGGGCACGGGTGCGCCGGTGCCGACCAGGCGGGTGTGCCAGGTCACCGCCGCCGGGTCGGTGAGCGAGGCGACCTGATCGATCACCACCCGCAGTCTGGCCGCGTCGTCCGCCGCGGCCCGCCACAGCGGAGCGAAGATCGGGTCGAGCCCCTCCGGGGCGCGCCGGACCAGCGCGGCTACCAGCTCGGCGAGCATGGCCCGCTGCCGCTCGTAACGGCCCCGGAAGCCGCTGCGACGCATCACGTACCGGAGCGCGATGCCCTTGAGCAGGGCACACTGCGCCCGGACCAGACGGGGCACCACGAGGTCGGCGCCGTAGCGGCGGTGCGGGCCCGGCCCGAAGCGCTCCTCCGTGGCAGCCACCGCCGCGGACACGAACAGCCCCGTCACCCCGCTCGTGGTGGCCTTCAACGCGACCTGCGCGCGGTGGCTGCCGTCGTACCCCGCCAGCGGGGCGAGCAGCGGGCCGGCCAGCAGGTCGACCAGCACCTCGGCGAGGTCGGCCGCAGACTCCCCGGAGTAGGCGGCGGCCACGTCGGCGCAGAGCGCGGCGCGCTCGTCGGCGTCGGTGAGCAACGGGTGCAACGTGACGTAGCCGCCGTGGATGCCGTCCTCCACGTCGTGCACCGAGTACGCGACGTCGTCGGCCCAGTCCATCACCTGGGCCTCCAGGCAGCGCCGGTCGCCGGGCGCGCCGGTCCGGATCCAGTCGAAGACGGCCGCGTCGTCGGCGTACACCCCGAACTTGCGCTCCCCCGGCCGGCGCGGCCAGGGGTACTTGCCGATCGCGTCGAGCGATGCCCGGGTCAGGTTCAGCCCGGCGGACGAGCCGTCCGGGGCGAGCACCTTCGCCTCCAGGCGGGTCAACACCCGCAGGGTCTGCGCGTTGCCCTCGAAGCCGCCGCACGGCGTGGCGAGCAGGTCCAGGGCGGCCTCACCGTTGTGCCCGAACGGCGGGTGCCCCAGGTCGTGCGCGAGCCCCGCGACGTCCACCACATCCGGGTCGCAGCCCAGCCGGGCGCCCATCTCCCGGGCGATCTGGGCCACCTCGAGCGAGTGGGTCAGCCGGGTACGCAGGAAGTCGTCGGTGCCGGCGGTGTGCACCTGGGTCTTGGTGGCCAGCCGGCGAAACGCCGCCGAGTGCAGCACCCGCGCCCGGTCCCGCTCGTACGGCGAGCGGCGGTGCCCGGTGTCCTTGGGCGGCTCCTCGACCAGCCGGGCCTCCGCCGGGTCATTCCTCCCGGGCATGCAGCACGCAGAACTCGTTGCCCTCCGGGTCGGCCAGCACCGTCCACTCGACGTCGCCCTGGCCGATGTCGACGTGCCGCGCGCCCATGTCGACCAGGCGCTCGACCTCGGCCTCCTGGTCGGCGGGGCGCAGGTCGAGGTGCAGCCGGTTCTTGCGCTCCTTGCCCTCGGTCACGGGCACGAAGACCAGGCCGGGCAGGCGGTCGGCGGACTGGCGGATCTCCACCTCGTCGGGCTTCTCGGTGACGATCTGATAGCCGAGCGCCTCGGCCCACCACCGGGCCAGTCGGGCCGGATCGCGGGCGTCGACAGTCAGGTTCTCCCAGACACTGGTCATGCAGTCACCTCTTCCCGTTCGACGCGGCGCCGAATCGGCCGTGTGCGAGCGAGAAAAGATTACGCCCGCCACCACCGCGCGACCCGCCCACGACGCATCGACGACTGGCACACAACCACCGATCGGTCCCCAGTTGCCAACCGATCGCCGAGGGTTACGGGCTCGCGGCTGGAAGTGGCCACCTGTAGCGTTCCCGGCGCGGAACGTGACCAGCCGACTGACGCAGAGCCCGACCGGTGAGGGGTAACGCTCGTGGACGCAGACACGGTGATGGGAACGGAGCTACGCGGGCTGCGCCAACGCCGACCCGACGTCGCCGGCGCGGTGCTCGCGGGCACCGACGGGATGCTCATCTCCAGCGACCTGCCCAGCACCGACGCCACCCACCTCGCCGCGCTCGCCGCCGCGAGTTTCGGGCTCGGCCACCGGGTGGCCGACACCGTCGGGCGGGGTGAGTTCCGGGAGTCGGTCGTGTGCACCACCGCCGGTTGCGTGGTGACCTACCCGGCCGGGCGCAGCGCCCTGCTGACCCTCGTCACCGGCTCGCCACCGGGAGACCTGGAGGCGCTGCACGAGGAGGCGCGGGTGGTGGCCCGGCGGGCGGGCTCGTTCCTCGACGTTCGCGGCGGAGGCATCGGCGCGACCTCGGTGCCCGACGCGCACGCTCCACTCGCGACCCGTACCCCGATGGCGACCCTGCCGACCCAGTTGCGCCGCTCGTCCCGACCCACCTGGCGTCGTCCACCGATCTGAACGCCGGCGGCGGCCGGGTGACCGGGCCGCCGCCGGCGTACGTCAGCGGCTGTCCGACCCGCCGCTTCCCACGACCGCCCGACCGGCCTCCAGCCGTGCCACCGGCACCCGGAACGGCGAGCAGGACACGTAGTCCAGACCGACCTCGTGGAAGAAGTGCACCGAGTCCGGGTCGCCACCGTGCTCACCGCAGATGCCGAGCTTCAGACCGGGCCGGGCGGCGCGCCCCTCCTCGGCGGCGATCCGCACCAGCCGGCCGACGCCGTCGCGGTCCATCGACTCGAACGGCGAGATGCCGAAGATGCCCAGCTCCAGGTACCGCCAGAAGAACGCGCCCTCGACGTCGTCGCGGGAGAAGCCCCAGCCCATCTGGGTCAGGTCGTTGGTGCCGAAGGAGAAGAACTCGGCGGCCTCGGCGATCTGCCCGGCGGTCAGCGCCGCCCGGGGCACCTCGATCATGGTGCCGATCAGCACCTCGACGCCGCTGTCCCCGACCACCTCGGCGATGATCTTCTCCGCCTCGGCGCGGACGGTCTCCAGCTCCTGCACCGCCCCGACCAGCGGCACCATGATCTCGGGCTTCGCCACGCCCCCGTCACGGGCACAACTGACCGCCGCCTCCGCGATGGCCCGGACCTGCATCGCGAACAGGCCGGGGATGACCAGGCCGAGGCGTACGCCCCGCAGCCCGAGCATCGGGTTCTCCTCGTGCATCCGCCGGACGGCGGCGAGAAGCGCCTCCTCCTTGGCCACGTCCTCGCCGCGTTCCTGGGCGACCGCCACGTTGACGGCGAGTTGTTCCAGCGGCGGCAGGAACTCGTGCAACGGCGGGTCGATGAGGCGGACGGTGACCGGCAGGCCGTCCATCTCGCGGAAGATCTCCTCGAAGTCGGCCCGCTGCAACGGCAGCAGCGCCGCCAGGGCGGCCTCCCGCTCACCCTCGGCCCGGGCCAGGATCAGCCGCTCGACCAACTCCCGCCGGTCGCCGAGGAACATGTGCTCGGTGCGGCACAGCCCGATGCCCTCGGCGCCGAAGCGCCGGGCCCGGGCGGCGTCGGCACCGGTGTCGGCGTTCGTGCGGACCGCGAGCCGCCGCTTCCCGTCGGCGTGCGTCATGATCCGGTGTACGGCCCGGACCAGCGCGTTGTCCACGTGCTCGGGGTCGAGACTGCCCTCGAAGTACTGCACGACCTCCGACGGCATGACCGGCACCTCACCGAGGTAGACCTTCCCGGTGGTGCCGTCGATGGAGACGACGTCGCCCTCGCCGACGGTCTGCCCGGCCACGGTGAACCGCTTCGCGGGCACGTTCACCTCGATCTCGTCGGCCCCGGAGACACAGGTCTTGCCCATGCCCCGGGCCACCACCGCGGCGTGGCTGGTCTTGCCACCGCGCGAGGTGAGGATGCCCTTCGCGGCGATCATGCCGTTCAGGTCGTCCGGGTTGGTCTCCCGACGCACCAGGATCACCGACTCACCCTGGGCGGCCAGCTCGACGGCCCGCGCGGAGGTGAAGACGACCGTGCCGGACGCCGCGCCCGGCGAGGCCCCGATGCCCTTGGCGACCGGCTGGAACTCGTGGTCGAGTTGGAAGCGCGGGAACATCAGCTGGGCCAACTGCGCGCCGTTGACCCGGTGCAGCGCCTCGTCCAGGTCGATCAGACCCTCGTCGACGAGTTGCCCGGCGATGACGAACGCGGCGGCGGCGGTGCGCTTGCCGACCCGGGTCTGCAACATCCACAGCTTGCCGCGTTCGATGGTGAACTCGATGTCGCAGAGGTCCCTGTAGTGCTCCTCCAGCCGGGCCATGATGCCGAGCAGTTCGTCGTAGGAGGACTTGTCGAGCTGCTCCAACTCCTGCAACGGCACGGTGTTGCGGATGCCGGCGACCACGTCCTCACCCTGGGCGTTGGCCAGGTAGTCGCCGTAGATGCCCTGCGCGCCACTGCTCGGGTCGCGGGTGAACGCGACCCCGGTGCCGGAGTCCGGCCCGAGGTTGCCGAACACCATGGTCACCACGTTGACCGCGGTGCCGAGGTCGGCCGGGATCCTCTCCTGGCGACGGTAGAGCACCGCGCGCTCGGCGTTCCACGACTCGAAGACCGCGCGAATGGCCAGGTCGAGCTGTTCGCGTGGCTGCTGCGGGAACTCCCGACCGGTGTGCTTCAAGAAGATCTTCTTGTACGCGTCGACAAGCCCCCGCAGGTCGTCGGCGTCCAGGTCCAGGTCGTCGTGGGTGCCCTTGGCGTGCTTGGCCTCGTCGAGCGCGTGCTCGAACTCCTCGCCCGGCACCTCGCAGACGGTCTTGCCGAACATCTGGATGAGTCGTCGGTAGGAGTCCCAGGCGAAGCGGTCCGCGCCGCCGGGTGCGGTCTGGTCGGCCGAGCTGCCGGCCTGTCGTGCGAGACCTTGCACGCTCTGGTCGTTGAGGCCGACGTTGAGGACGGTCTCCATCATGCCGGGCATGGAGAACTTGGCACCCGAGCGGACGGACACCAGCAGGGGGTCCTGCGGGTCGCCGAGGCGTTTGCCCATCGCCCGCTCCAGCGCCTGCAGGTGCGCCTCGATCTGACCGGCGAGCCCGTCCGGTTCCCGTCCCGTCGCGAGGTACGCCTGGCACGCCTCGGTGGTGATGGTGAAGCCGGGCGGGACGGGCAGGCCCAGGTTGGTCATCTCGGCGAGGTTCGCCCCCTTGCCGCCGAGCAGTTCCTTGAGATCCTTGTTGCCCTCGGAGAAGTCGTAGACGTACTTGTGATCGACGGTCTCTTGCGCTGCCACCAGAGCCTCCACAACACGCGCCGGCTGGACACTTAACGAAGGTTCAGTTTTCTTCTTCCCCGGGACGGACCGCCGGTAATCCCGGGGTCTACGTCGATCGGTGGGCGAAGGTTAAGCGAACATCGAGCGACCTGGGACCGTTCGGTGACAATTGGCACAGCCATCACGACTATCCGTGTTCGTACCGGTTTTTGGGAACGCTTCCACGCGCACCATCACGCATCCCGGCCGAGCGTCGTACGCTTGACGCCACGCCAGCCAGTGAACCTCACTTTTGCCATAACCGACGCGAATACACCCCCCTCGGAGTCGCCGCCGTGTCGACCACCTCCTCCCCTGGCCCCACCGCCGTCCCCGCGACCGGCGAGGTGCCGCTGCCGACCCGGGAACCGGACGTGGCCGCGCTGGCCCGGGCGGCCGAGCAGTTTGCCGGCGATCTGCTCGCCCCGTCGGCCTCGCACCGGCTGGCCGACGTCGTCCCCGCCCCGCGCCAGGTCCAGCCGGACCCGACCGGGGACTGGGTGCTCCCGGCCGAAGCGGTGATCGTGGTCAGCGCCGAGCCCGCCGCGCTTGCGATCGCCGAGCAGCTCGCCCAGCTCCTACGGCCGGCCACCGGCTACCCGCTGCCGGTCACCGACGCCACCACGCCGGAGCCCGCAGGTGGCATCGCGCTCGTGCTGGAGGACACCGCCGACCTCGGCGCGGAGGGCTACCGGCTCGACATCACCACCGGCGGAGTACGCGTCACCGCCGCCACCGGCGCCGGCCTCTTCTACGGCGTCCAGACGCTGCGCCAGCTACTGCCGGCGGCGATCGAGAGTCCCGAGCCGGTCGCCGAGCGCTGGGCGTTGCCCGGCGGGACCATCACCGACACGCCCCGGTTTCCCTACCGGGGCGCGATGCTCGACGTCGCACGGCACTTCTTCGCCGTCCCGGACGTGCTGCGGGTGATCGACCACCTGGCCCGCTACAAGCTCAACCACCTGCACCTGCACCTCACCGACGACCAGGGCTGGCGGATCGCCGTCGACTCCTGGCCGAAGCTGACCACCGTCGGCGGGGCGACCGAGGTCGGCGGCGGCCCCGGCGGGTTCTACGCGAAGGCCGACTACGCGCGGATCGTCTCCTACGCGGCCGCCCGCCACATCACCGTCGTCCCGGAGATCGACCTGCCGGGGCACACCAACTCGGCGCTCGTCGCGTACCCGGAGCTGGCACCGGACAAGACCGCCCCACCGCCGTACACCGGCACCGAGGTCGGCTTCAGCTACGTCGACCCGGCCGACGAGCGGACGTACGACTTCGTCGCCGACGTGTTGGGCGAGGTGGCCGCGCTCACCCCCGGCCCCTGGCTGCACGTCGGCGGCGACGAGGCGTTCAAGGTCAAGGGCGAGGTCTACACCGGTTTCGTCGAGCGAGTCCAGCGCATCGTCGCCGACCTCGGCAAGACGGTCGTCGGTTGGCACCAGCTCGCACCGGCCGCCCACCTCGACGGGCGGGTCCTGCAGTGGTGGGGCACGAACGGCGAGGACCCCACCACGGTCGACGCCGTACGCCGGAGCGCCCGCCTGATCGTCTCCCCCGGAAACCACGCCTACCTGGACATGAAGTACGCCCCGGACACCCCGATCGGGCACGACTGGGCCGGCCTCATCGACGTACGGAAGGCGTACGACTGGGATCCCGGAACGCACGTCACAGGCGTACCCGCCGAGGCCGTGCTCGGTGTGGAGGCCCCGCTCTGGACCGAATCGGTCACCTCGCTGGCCGACATCGAACTCCTGCTCCTGCCCCGCCTTCCGGCCATCGCCGAACTGGGCTGGTCACCCCGGGCAAGCCACGACTGGGCCGACTTCCGCGACCGCCTTGCCGGCCAGGGCCCGCGCTGGACGACTGCCGGGATCACCTTCCACCGCGCGCCCGAGATCCCCTGGTCGACCGGACCGACCATCCCCGCCCAGCGCGACCCGGCCGTGCCCACCCACGCCGACACCCGAGAGGGCGCCGACCCCGACCCGAACACCCCATAACGCCGACCGGCGCGGGTCGTCCCGACGCCGGCTGTCCGGTATACGCCGCGCCGTCCCGTGGTCGGGGCCACCCGGACGGCGGAATCGCGGACCCGGCGGGGTCGTTATACCTGGCACGACACCGCGACTGTCTGGTCGTCGGTGCAGGGCAGCCGCCGGGAACACCGGCCGGGCCGCCCCGGTTACATCCCCCGCACCGCCGAGCAGCACGGGCCGAGGAGCCCGGCGGAATGATCCGCCGCCCCGAACCGTTGCGCTCTGTCCCGCGCGGAGAACGTCCCTCTGTCACGCCGCGCGGCACCCCCGATGAAGCAGAGGAGCACGCCATCATGCGTACCGATCTGATTCGTAAGACCGCTCTGACCGCCGCCGGCCTCGCCTTCACCGGTGGCGCCATCGCCGGCCCCGTCACCACCGCCTTCGCCGCCCCGAACACCAGCAAGCCGGCGTCGCAGGCGCAGACCGACCGCAAGGGCCACGGCGAGCGTCAGCTGGGCGTGCGCTACGAGGCCCAGCCGAACTTCTACTACTGCGGCCCCGCCGCCGCCCGCAACGCCCTGTCCGTGCAGGGCAAGGACATCAGCGTGGACGCCATGGCCAAGGAGATGGGCACCACCGAGGCCGGCACCAACTCCATCAACGACATCACCCCGGTGCTGAACAAGGAGACCGGCAAGAACGACGCGTACCACTCCGTCGAGATCAGCACGCCCAAGGCCGACGACAAGCAGACCGACAAGCTGCGCGCCGACATCGTCAAGACCGTCGACGACGGCCGGGCAGTGGTCGCCAACATCGCCGGCACCACGACCGACACCGACGGTGGTATCCACTCCTTCGAGGGTGGGCACTACATCAGCGTCGTCGGCTACCGCGACAACGGCAACATCGTCAAGATCGCCGACTCCGCCGACCCGAACACCGCCTCCTACGAGGTCACCGTCGAGCACCTCGCCGACTGGATCGCCACCCGCGGCTACGCCGCCAGCTAAGCACCACCGAACACCCGAAGGGCCGGACCCCACCACGGGTCCGGCCCTTCGGCATGCCCAGGTCACGGCGCCCCGCGCCCCGCGCCCCGCGCCCCGCGCCCCGCGCCCCGCGCCCCGCGCCCCG